>JACQWN010000612.1 GCA_016209245.1 Bacteroidia bacterium | reverse complement strand
TACTCAAACAAATGTAAGCTGTAACGGAGGAAATAATGGAGCTGTTAATTTGACAGTTATTGGTGCAGTTCCGCCATATACCTACTTATGGTCGAATTCAGCGACTACACAGGATATAAATAATCTGACAGCAGGTACTTATACAGTTACCATTACTGATGCTAATAGTTGTACCACAACAACTTCAGTTACAATTACTCAACCTACAGCTTTAACTGCATTCTATACTCAAACAAATGTAAGCTGTAACGGAGGAAATAACGGGTCCATTAATTTAACAGTATCCGGCGGAGTTTCTCCTTATACATATTTATGGTCAAATTCAGCGACTGCGCAGGATATTAACAGTCTGACAGCAGGTATATATACAGTTACCATTACTGATTCTAATAGTTGTACCAAAACAACTTCAGTTACAATTACTCAACCTACAGCTTTAACTGCATCCTGTACTCAAACTAATGTAAGCTGTAACGGAGGTAATGACGGTGCTATTAATTTAACAGTATTTGGCGGTGTTTCGCCTTATATTTATTTATGGTCAAATTCAGCGACTACACAGGATATTAACAATCTGACAGCAGGTACTTATACAGTTACCGTTACTGATGCTAATAGTTGTACCACAACAACTTCAGTTACAATTACTCAACCCGCTGTAATTGTTTTAACCACTAATTCGGTCAATGCTTCATGCGGCAGTTCTAACGGTATTGCTTCTGTTTCAGCAACCGGGGGCACATCGCCATATACTTATTTATGGTCCACAGGTGCTGTTACAAATTTCATAGCAGGAATTCCTGCAGGAATTTACACTGTAACTGTAACCGACAGTCAGGAATGCAATGAGTCTGTAAGTATATCTGTAAATGAAACCGGCGGTCCAACACTATCAGCAACTTCTATAGATGTAACATGTTATAGTAGCTGTGATGGCTCTGCAACAGTTACAGCAACAGGCGGAACCCCGCCATATACATATTTATGGTCCGATGGTCAGATTACTGCTTCAGCAGACAGCTTATGTGCGGGTTCTTATAATGTTACTGTTACAGGAAATGACGGTTGTAGTGCAAATACGAGTGTTAATATATCTGAACCTTCAGTAATTTTAATAAATATTACAAGCACGGATGTTTCCTGCAGCGGCTTAAATGATGGGACCGCTTCTGTTACTGCTTCAGGAGGAACCGCTCCTTACAGCTATTTATGGTCAACAGGAGGAACTTCAGAAACAGAAACAGATCTTAGTGCAGGTACATATTATATTACTGTTGCAGATGCTTATGGATGTTATTCAACTGACAGTGTAATTATTAATGAAGCTGTTGCTATCACTGCAGATATTACAGGAACAGATGTAACCTGTAACGGAGCAGATGATGGAAGCGCTGTCGTTAGTGTCTCCGGCGGTACTCCGCCCTATAATTATTTATGGACTACCGGTGGAACATCAGATACAGAAACCGGTTTATCGGGTAGTGATTATAGTGTTACTGTAACTGATTTCAATAATTGTAACGGAACAGCTTCTGTTACAATTAACGAACCTCTTCCGATTACTATAACAAGTAATATAATAAATGCTTCCTGCGGCGGCTCCGATGGTATTGCAACAGTATCTGCATCAGGTGGCACTTCGCCATACAGTTATTTATGGTCCACCGGTTCTGCAACAAATTTCATAGCAGGGGTACCTGCCGGAGTATATTCTGTAACTATAACAGATAATAATGGATGTACTAATTCAGTCATTATTACTATTGGTGAATCCGGAGGTCCAACAGTATCTGTGACTTCTAATGATGCTGCTTGTTATGGTATTTGCGATGGTTCTGCAACAGTTACAGCTACAGGCGGCACTCCGCCATATACCTATTTATGGTCTACAGGGGATACTGCTACAACTGCTAATAACCTGTGTGCAGGTTCTTATAATGTTACTGTAACGGGTAATGATGGATGTGAAGCATTTGGTATTGCTGATATAAATGAACCGGCAGAAATGAATGCTGATGTTACAAGCACAGATATCAGTTGTAATGGCTTAAATGACGGGACAGCCGGTGTTACTGTTACAGGTAGCGTCGCTCCATACAATTATTTATGGTCAACAGGAGGAACATCTGATACAGAAACAGAATTAGCCGCAGGAGCGTATGATGTTATTATTAGTGATGCAGACGGTTGTTTTACCTCTGCAAGTGTTACTATTAATGAGCCATCAGCTTTATCATCTGTTATTTCATCTTCAAATGTTAGTTGCAATGGTGGCAATGATGGTTCTATCAGCTTATCAGTTTCCGGAGGTACGCCTCCCTACATACAGCAGTGGTCTGCTGGACCTTCTTTTGACCCATTTACAGATCCCATACCTGCAGGTGTATATTCAGTTACAATCACTGATGTAAATGGTTGTACTGCAACAAACAGTGTAACTGTTACTGAACCTTCAGCTATTACAATTACAACTAATGCAATTAATGCATCCTGCGGTAATTCTGATGGAATTGCCACTGCCGCAACTTCTGGCGGCACTTCACCATATACATATTTATGGTCTAATGGTTCTACAACTAATTTTATCGCCGGAGTTCCGGCAGGTATTTACACAATAACTGTTACCGATTCCAATGGATGTACTGAATCTGCAAATGTTGCTATAAATGAAACAGGAGCCCCTGCGGCGTCTGCAACTTCTGCAGATGCTACATGCTATAGCATTTGTGATGGCTCTGCCACAGTTACAGCAACAGGCGGCACACAACCTTATACATACTTATGGTCTACCGGTGATACTGCTGTATCAATAAATAATCTGTGTGCAGGTTCTTATTATGTAACTGTCACAGGAAATAATGGTTGTAATGCTTATAGTGCAGTTACAATCAATGAACCTGAATTATTAACAATTACTGTAAATGTAACAAATGCCAGTTCTATTACCGCTACTGATGGTTCGGCGACTGCAGTTGTAACAGGCGGCACAGCTCCTTATACTTATATATAGAGCAATGGTGCTATAACAGAAACTATTACAGATTTAGGCGTAGGTACATACTATATATCAATAATTGACAATAATGGGTGTATGGACACATCTTCTGCAGCAGTAACATACCAGACATCTATTATTTCTGCTCAAGCCTGTACTTTTGTGAGGATTTATCCTAATCCTAGTACCGGCACATTTGAAGTTGATTTTACTTCTGCTGAAAAAGGAGATTTTACAATTAAATTGATAAATATTGCTGGGCAAGTAATATATAAGGATAATTTTATTAAGGATAAAGTTAGTTTCAAGAAAACCTTTGTATTACCTGACTTATCTATCGGAGTTTATCAGCTACAACTGGAATCTGGAATGAATTTATTTAACAGCTTATTGATTATTACCAGGTAAATGTAAATACTTCAAAATTTCATTTGCCGATAAATAATTATTTCTGATTCTTGAGAACGGCGGCATAGTCCAACTTGTTTATTAATAAAGAAAGCATTGAAACATATAATTTTTTTTCTTCTAATTGTTACTTACATAAACATAGTCAGGTCGCAGGATTCGACCATTATATTAGCCGATAAAGCACGTATTAACCTCCAATATCTTAAATCATATTATCTTGATACTAAAGATATCCTTATTTCGCCGGTTAAATGGAAACCGAAAAATTGGCTCATTGCCGGTTCAGTTGTTTGTGCAAGCGCCATTCTCACAACGCAGGATGAAAGAATCAGAGATTATTTTCAATCACAAAGGACAGAAACATCCGACCTTATTACTAAACATGGTTTTGAACGGTTTGGCAGCGGTGTTTACACAATGCCTGCTATGGGTTTATTTTATTTACATGGATTGACTTTTAAAAATGAAAGGAGCAAAAAAGTGGCGCTTCTTGGCGTTAAAACCTATTTGTTGTCAGGACTAATCGTAACTATTCCTAAATTTATGATTAACCGCCACAGACCGTTTCATGACACACCTCCGAATGCTAATATCTGGGTAGGGCCATCGTTAAAACATTGGTACTGGTCTATGCCTTCAGGTCATACTACATCAATATTTGCTGTCGTTACAATAGTTGCTTCAGAATACAGCGATAAAATTTATATTCCTATAATTGCTTATACAATTGCAGCCCTTACCGGATTATCAAGAATTCATGACGATAAGCACTGGGCAAGCGATGTAGTGGCCGGTGCTGCACTCGGATTCGGAATAGCTAAATTAATTTATAATAGAAATAATTGGAAAATAAAGTCCTTTAAAAAAATATGAAACGAGGTCAAATACAACCAATAGGAGAAGCCATTTTAGAATATCTCAAAGCCATGAATATAAATACCAAGATTAAGGAAATTAATCTTGTTCAGTCATGGGATAAAGTTGTTGGAAAAACAGTTGCAAAAGCTACAACAGATATTTTTATAAAAAATAAGATACTTTATGTTCATCTCAAATCTTCAGTAATCAGAAATGAACTCTCCATGCTCAAAGAAGGAATCATAAAACGTATAAATGAAATTGCAGGCGAGGAATTGATTAAAGATATTATATTCCGGTAATTATATAAAATATCTTTCAGTTTCCGCAAAGAAAAAATTACACTCGCATTCGGCATTTTCATCACTGTCGGAACCATGAACTGCATTTCTTTGAAGCGATTCTCCAAATAATTTCCTGACAGTGCCTTCAACAGCATTTTGAGGATTAGTAGCCCCTATGAGCCTACGGAATTCCTCAACCGCCTTTTCTTTATGCAAAATCATAGGAATTACCGGCCCCGACGACATATAGCTGATTAGATCCTCAAAGAAATGTTTCCCTTTATGTATTGCATAAAACGAGGAAGCAAGCTCCTTATCCATTTTAATATATTTTATAGCGGCAATATGGAATCCCGCCTTGTTAATCATTTCAAGAATAGAGCCGGTGTTTTGTTTTTCCACCGCTTCCGGCTTAATTATTGCACAGGTTATTTGGCCTTTTAAATGTTCAATCATAATTATTTTTTTAAATTATTTTTTCACTAATTTCTTTTTACTTTGATACAAATTCATTCCAAAGTTGTTCAACAATCGGTGCAGTAATCCATAATTCATCCTTTGAAGCACCCGATTGCCACCAATTATTTTTCTTATCCATTTCAAAACTCACAATGGAATTATTGGAAAGAAAAATTCTCCTTTTCCATTTTATTTTTAGTTTAACAATCTCTTGTTTTAAAATTTTTGCGGGCATCGCTAAATTAGTTTTGTAATATCATTATCTGCCTCTTCAATTTTTGTTCGAGCAGCAGCGGCAGCATAAACAGCTCCTTTGAGTTTTTCCCCAATCGTATTTTGAATTTCTTTAGGTGGTAAAATTATTTTAATTTTTTTCAAATCCGATGATCGAATGCTTTGTAATATTGAACCGCTTGAAATTCTTTCTAATTGCATTTGTCCGAATTTAGAATTTAAAAATGAAACAATATAATAAGGGTCAATATCATTTTTTATTTTTATGTTGATAAGAAACCCTGACGCAACACCTCCAATTAAGTCGGGAGGAATATTTGCTGCAATGCCTGAATTACCTGCTCTTGTCATCACAATGTTTTTTTCATCTACAGTGTTTTTAATTACATCTTTGTCGGTTTCTAATGATTTTTTAATATACTTTAAATTCTCGAAATTGATGCCTTCTTTAGTAATACTTTTTACGAGAATGTAAGGAATGCCTTGTTTTTTTTCAACATAGATTGAAGAGTCATCAATATTTGCTCCGTTGTGAACGGTTGAAATAATATCTCCAAAATTTACAACAGAATATTTTGACTTTTCAATCTTTTCCAAATTGTCAATGTATTTTTTCAGATACCTTTTTGCAATAAAGCTGCTTTCTAATAAAGAAGGTTTTATAAAAAAATTATTTTCATCTGATTTGTTGTTATTGTATAAACTTGCAACATTTGGAATATCATCTTTGTCTGTAGGTCTGCCCTTTTTATCATGACCGCAATATTCATTTATAGAAATGAAAAGATTTTTTCTATTATTAGTACCTTTTTGAATAAATAATACCTGAGTTTTCTACAGGAATTTTTTCACATACTTTGGTCTATTGATAAACAGGCTATTACAAAATACTTAGTGTACTGTTAAAAGTTTTTCAAAAGTATGTAAATTAAAAATCTCAGACAATTTTTTTTGTACCGAACTACAATTTGAAATTTTTGTTTTGATATTGTTCTTATCGTAAATCATAAATATTTGCTTTA
>JACQWN010000611.1 GCA_016209245.1 Bacteroidia bacterium | reverse complement strand
GTCTGTAAGCTGGGCAGTAGCGAAATTATACGCCAGGAGCGATAAATAAAAAAATATAATGACCTTAGCTCTCATTTATCACATACAACTATTTTTATATTAAGACGCAATTTGTTACTATTACTGTTCGGTTTCAAAGATATAGTTTTTATTTGAAATTAACAACAGAATGTTGAAAAATAATTTTTACGGTCAGGTATTAAGGTTAATAATCATTGTAATATAATTTTTTCAGTAAAAATGTCGTTTGCTGAAAATAATCTTAAAAAGTAAAGTCCTGCCGGGATACCCGTTACATCCAATCTGTTTAATCCTGTATTCACGGCTTCCCAGTTTACACCATTGTTGGCAGATAAAAACACGCCGTCAGGTGTACCGGCAAAAATATTTGAACCGCTGACGGCAAATGAAAAAACAGCAGTATATGCCGATAAACCGTTATTCACGGCTGTCCAACTTGCACCATTATCGCTTGATAAAAACACCCCACCGAGATAATTTCCGGCAAAAATATTTGAACCGCTGATGGCTAAACAATTTACTATACCTCCATAAGGACCATTGATTTGCTGCCATTGTGCAAAGCTTAAATAACTATAAAGCACAAATACTAATAAAAGTAATATTTGCTTTTTCATAAGACATCCATTTTAAAAATTTAATAAATGAGTCCCCTCTAAAAAGTAAAAAAAAGAAAAATGCCACCAAAACACCAAATCTCTAAATCCCACAAAATGTTAATTATCAATTTGTTGATTTTTAGTGAAATTTTGTGTTTTTGTGATTTTGTGGCAAAAATGACTTATTAGAGTGGACTCATATATGAAATTATTCGAAAAAAACAAGTGTTGTTAATATCTTTTTCCCAGCACCTCAAAATAATGTTTAGCCGGGCTTGCTTCGTTCCCTTCGATATTTCGACAGGTGCCACAGTGAGCCTGTCGAACTGCTCGATACGCCGCAAGCTCAGGGCAACGCCTTGCAATGTCGACATTTCGACATTTCGATAAACTCATTTCGTCATGCTCAATGCATCGCAATGCAACGCAAGCTCAATGCAACGCCTCGCAATGACGGACTCCATTTGCGTTACATCGGTTACTAATTTTTTAATTATTCTTTGGTTTATTTACTTCAGCCGATGCTTTGAACAACAAACTACGGTAATACTCCACTTTTGCAGCGTTTCCTTTTTTATGAAAATAATTTATCAGAAATTCACAAACTCTTACATTAACAGGTTCTCTCTCTATGGCTTTTTCAAAATAAAATGCTGCCGAATCGGGATTATTTTTTAATAAAAAGATTGTACCCATATTCAAATAAGGTTGTTCGGAATCGGTCGCGTTTCGTAATGCCTTTCTTATTGTCGCTATGGCTAAGTCTTCCATGTTAAGATCGAGGTATAATTTTGCAAGATTTGAATATGCCTTAGTATTTGCCGTATCTATAGCGATTGTCTTGTAATAATAAGTTATTGCGGAATCGTTGATGTGCAATTTTTCATAGCTCATGGCAATATTAAAATTAATAGTGGCATTGTCAGACCTGATTTTATTCGTTTTTTGTAAACATTCTAATGCCTTACGGTATTCGGCTCTGACGTAATAAATTGTTCCCAGATTATTCCAGTTTTCATAGAAATCCGGAAAAATTTCCAATGCTCTTAATGAATGTTTGGCTGAAAGATCAAGCAGCTCAGCTTTTTCTTTCTCTTTTCCTTTATCATTGCTGATTAATTTGAATAAATGAATCGCCTCGCCTGCTATCATTGAATGAGCTTTCGCTGAATTGTCAAGATATTCGGCATCGGCAAGATAAAGTGTCATTCTGTCTTTCCAATCGTTATTTCTTACTATTGTTTTTGCTGAATAAGGGATAATAATTAGCGCTATGAGCAACCAAAAATATGATTTATTTTTTTTTCTCTGAAGCTTGTTTTGTATATTTATTTTAAAAAAGTTATACAACATTGCAGGAATTAAAATGCAAAATGCAAAAGATGGTACAAACAGAAATCTTTCACCGACAATACCATTTATCGGAATCGCAATATTAGCAAATAACAAAATTGTTATGAAATAAAATAATATACAATATGCAAACAGATTTTTTTTCCAAATTTTTATTATTGCATAAACAAGTAATATAAAATGTAATATTAATGATATGATGAAAACAGGACTTTTAAGCTCTTTTATAGGGAACATATTATAACCATAGTAATAACCGAGAGGGTGGGGGAAAACAAGTTTTTTTATATAAAACCAAAGACTGTTTGCGGCAGTTTCAACTGTAGCTGGTGTTTCCGGAGCAAAATGGAGAGGGTTTTCAAAAAAGTACAATCGTTTATCTGTAGGTTCTATTAACCGGTCAGGTCCTTTAATAAATACATAAGATATCAGAGCCAGAATTATTACAAGCAAGACTGTGGTTTTCCAAAAAACAGATATTTTGTTCCAGGTCACGGCTATTTGAGCATAAAAATTTTGTTTCCTGAAAATATAAATAATCAAAGGAATTATAATGAATAACTCTAATCCCGTTAATCTCCAGCAATAGTTATTTACAGGCGGTAAAAATTCAGACTTTCTGGCTATTGTAAACAGAGAAAATATTATTAAAGTAATTATAATGTATTTATTTTTTAAAAATGCGACTGTTCCATGTTTGATGGATTTTGTTTTATGAATAAAAAAACTCAGCCATACTGGAATTTGAAAGTAAACAAGGAAAAATTTATCAGTAAAGATTGTTATCAGAAATAGCAACAGAGCAATACCAAATATTGGATTTTTAATTAAGAAAATTATTTCATGGTTATTTTTTATTTTAATTGAGCTTATACCAATAGTTTTGCCTGTATTTATATAGAATAATGTCAAAGGAATAACGGCGACAAATACAATAGCGCTTTCTTTTGATATTAGGGAGCAGATAAAGAAAAATACCGAAAGGATAATAGATAGTAAAGTATGTTTATCAGTATATTGTATCGCAAAATATAAAGATATTAGCAATCCGGCGAAGCAAAGCATTTCCTCCCTGTTTTTCAAGCTTGCTACTACTTCAGTATGTATGGGATGAGCAATGAAAAGTAAAACTGCTGAAAAGGCCAAGGATATATCATATCTGAACAGCATTCGCTTAAGCAAAATAAAAAGTAGAATTCCAATTAAAATATATATTAATATATTTACAACATGCATAACATGTGGGTTATCGCCGAAAA
The DNA here is from genome assembly GCA_016209245.1 of Bacteroidia bacterium. Taxonomy (GTDB): domain Bacteria; phylum Bacteroidota; class Bacteroidia; order Bacteroidales; family BM523; genus JACQWN01. The sequence goes on along the minus strand of JACQWN010000611.1, from coordinate 2,493 downwards.
TTTCATATTCAATTGCGAAAGTAGCTTTTGGTAACGGGCGATAACCATAAGTCTGCTCTTTGCCTTGCGAATACCGTGTTGTAAATATTTCAGGAATTGCTTTTATTCCTTGTTTTATTTGTTCATTGTCATAAATAACATAATTATCGTCAAGGGAATATTCATTGCTGATTGTGTTTCCATAAAGAATGAAACAAAATATGGCTATAACAATATAATACAGCCATTGCCTGCCTTTTCCGCTTACCTGTGTTTTTACCTTTATTTTTTCTTCACGGAATTGAGACATAACCTGAATTTTTATCGGTGTCGGGGTGACTTAAAAAGAAATTATTATTCTTGATTCTCCTGTTATTACTGAACCGGCCGATTTTCCAGTTAACATTGAATATTATCATTCAGAAGGGTAAGGATATTCAATCTACTGACTGCTGACTGCCGATTGCCGACTGTCACCTGCCAACTACCTCCTTCTCAAAAACGCTGTCAGGAGCTTCGCACGCTGACAGGTTTTTGAAACTGCCTACTGCCTCCTGCCTCCTGCCAACTGCCGACTATTCTAAGCCGCTTTAGTAACTCTTTCCAGCTTTTTCAATATAGAAAAAATAAATATTGCGGATAAAATGCAACAAACCATGAATATTGCCCAGAGTTGCCATAGTTCGAGTATTCCCCAGAAATAGCTGCCAACGAAGAGTAATTTATTTCCTATTGCAGTAGCGCCAAGCCAACCGCCTTGCATTATGCCCTGAAATCGTGGCGGAGCCACTCTTGAGACAAACGATAATCCCATCGGACTTAAGAATAATTCAGCAATAGTCATAATCAGATAGCCGTTAATAAGCCAATAAGGAGATACCCTGTCGGGCGATGGAGCATTGTTTAGATCAGCAGGGGACGTTAAGCCCAAAGAGCCGATAAGAATTATAAAGAAGCCAATAGCTGCAATAATCATACCTATACCGATTTTTTTTGGTGTTGAAGGTTCTTTGCCATGTTTATTCAGGGAACTGAAAACTATAAGAACAATAGGTGTTAAAAAGACTATAAATAATGGATTAAACTGCTGGAATGTTTCGGGCTGAATTTCATTGCTTGAACCATAACCGGAATAAAAATAATAAGTCAGGAAACCGCCTGCAATTATCAGCACCGCACCGGCAATCCGCCAGACAAAAGTGCGGTTTTTCCCTATTAGCATAATGAACCCCCCAATTACTCCAATAACAGAAAGCAAAGCCCAGATATTAAAGAAAATATTAGTTACTGACCCTACAGTTTTAGTCGTATAATCTCTTGCGAAAAAGGTTAGCGAAAGTCCGTTTTGATGAAACGACATCCAGAAGAAGATAACTACAATAAATACTAATCCAAGCGCAATAAGCCGTTGTTTTTCTTCTGCCCAAGGCATTTTTATTTGTTGACCTGCCGCTGCAGCAGTTTTTTCCAGCACTTTTTTATTAGGTAAAAGCTTATTAAAGAAAACATAGCAGAGCAGCGAAATAATCATTGCTATGGCCGCTATACCAAAAGCATAATTATAGCCCACGGAAAAGACATCAATATATTCATTTGCAAATTTTGTAAGGTCGGTAACCTGGCCGTTAAGGCAAACGGTATCGGCCAGCTTTTGAAATTCGGCGGTATCTGTAAGTTTGCCATCAATAAATTGGTGGCAGAGGGCTGGTAAGTTTGCGTCATGAGCATATCCATGTGAATGTAAAAACCAGTTTCTTATGCCGGTGGCTGCATTTGGTGCAAAAAAAGCGCCTATATTAATACCCATATAAAATATCATGAAAGCTGAATCACGTAGCTTAGAATATTTTTCATTATCGTATAGCTGACCAACGAGTGCCTGAAGATTACCCTTAAACAGACCATTTCCAAAGGCAATTGTAAAAAGCCCTATCACTGTAACTGTCAGTGTCATACCAGGTACAGCAATAACTGAATATCCGAGAAACATAAAAAGGATTCCAACAAGAATAACGCCTTTGTAGTTCTTGGTAAAGTCGGCTATGAATCCGCCCAACAGAGCCAAAGCATAAATACCGAAGTAAAACCAGCTATAAATATTCCCTGCTTCTTTTTCGCTCAATCCGTATTTTGCCTGCAGAAAAAGCACAAGAATAGCCATCATGGTATAGAAACCGAATCTCTCGCCCATGTTCGCAAAAAATGCGACTATCAAACCTTTTGGATGTCCTTTAAACATATTTTCAATCTTTAATTCGTTGCAAATATAAAAATCTTTTTTCGTTACAAAGATTTTTAATCTTTTATTTAAAATAATTTTTGTATCCTCTCAAAAAGTAAGGGTAATTTAACAGATTCCTCACTTTGTTCGGAATGACAGCAGTCGTATTCTTTATTGAGAGGATACTAATTTTTTTTTAATTTAGAGCGATTATTCGATACGATTGCTAGGGCATTCACTCGATAACCGTGATAACCGCGAATCCGTGGTTGCCGAGTGTCTGCGCAGCGGAG
>JACQWN010000565.1 GCA_016209245.1 Bacteroidia bacterium | reverse complement strand
GTATGGGGATGTTCCGCCTGTTGCTATGGCTGAGGCAAAGCCCGTTGAATCGCCGCAGGCAGCATCGCCGGCAGTGATATTTATTGTAATGGGTGCCGGTTCGATTATTGTTGCCGAAGCTACTGCAGTGCAGCCGATGGCATCGGTGACCGTTACAATGAATGTTCCGGCGGAGACGCCCGGATTAGTAGAGACGCCCAAATTGGACGTCTCTACTAATCCGTTATTCCATAAATAAATATACGGTGATGTGCCGCCGGTAGCCGTAACCGATACAACGCCGTCATTTCCGCCGTAGCAGGTTACATTGCTTGATGTAATAACAAGCGTGATTTCACACGACGGTAGTAAAGGTTGGTGAAAACCTTCCGTTAGCGTATAATTAGCGCTTGTATAAGTTTTTACTGCCGGTTCGCCTAAGGTCCAGCACAGTTTCCAGTTAGCACTGCTAAAATCGCTTCCTGCAGGGGAAATTACTTTTTGGGCTTTTCCTGTTGTACAGATTAACAGGAATGCTATGATAATAATATCTATTTTTTTCATTTTTGTATATTTTAAAAATAATAATAATAATTTTCGTTATCTTTGTATTTTATCTAAAATGTATAATATGTTTAGGAAAATAATAGTACCTGAAAGTAATCAGCTTATTGTTAATATACCTGATGAATTTATTGGACATTATGTTGAAGTTATCGCATTTCTTATAGAAGCTTTTAAAGAGAAAAATGAAACCAATACAGTGTTTCACCAAAAGAATTCTATGAATGATAACAAAAGTCAACATTTTGATAAATTGTTTCAATTTATCAAAGAAAATCCTATAAAGCTTCCTGATAACTTTAAATTTAACAGGGAGGAACTTTATGAATAAGTCATTTATTGATTCAAATATTTTGGTATATCTTGCTTCGACAAATATTGATAAAGCCAATAAAGCAAAAGAACTTCTTAATAAAGGCGAAGAACTGTTTATAAGCATACAGGTATTGAACGAATTTTCCGCCGTTTGCTTTAAAAAGGAATTGGCGCCACATGAAAAAATAAAGAAATATGTAGAAGAATTCCACCTTTGCTTTAATGTCGCCGGGGTTGATTTTTTAAATATTTCCAAATGCTTTGACATAAAAATGCGATATAAATATTCTTACTACGACAGTTTAATTATTGCTACTGCGCTTATCAATGATTGTCCCGTTTTGTATTCCGAAGACATGCAGCATAACCAACTTATCGAAAATAAACTTACCATTATCAATCCTTTTATCTGATTATTCTCTGAAAATTTCATTATTTATTTTTTTATTTCTTATCTTTGTGAAAAATTTAAAAATAATTGTATGTACAGACAAGTTTTTATTCCAAACGACACAAGCCTTTTGCTTCAGATACCTGCATATTTTATCGGAAAAAAAGTTGAAGTAATTGCTTTTCCTGTTGAAGAAAATCAAATAGTGGAAGAGCAGAGTAATGGTGATAAATATTCGTGGGAAAATGCGTTGAAGTTTTTCCGCAAAAATTCTGTTGATTTCAGCAAAATAAAAAAATGGAAACGCGAGGACTTGTATGAATAATATTTTTCTTGACAGCAATACTTGCGTGTATGCTTTTGATAAAAGCGCACCGGAAAAACAGCAAAAGGCATTTGATTTACTGAAGGAAAGCCCTTTTCTTAGTTCGCAGGTGATCATAGAGACGTACAATGCCTGCCATAAAAAACTGAAACTGTCACAAACAGTTTGCGAAGAAACTGTTTTGTTTCTTACTGACATCTGCCGTTTAGTTGAAATTAAGGCCTCGACTATTCGCACTGCCATTTTTTTTAAAAGAAAATACGGTTTTTCTTTTCTTGATTTAATGTTTATATCTGCCGCACTTGATGCATCATGCTCTGTGCTGTATTCCGAAGACTTGCAGCATAACCAACTTATCGAAAATAAACTTACCATTATTAATCCTTTTGTTTAATTTTTCATTCTCAAAACTCAAATCCTTTTACTTTGGTTTCTAAACGCTGTCAGGAGCTATCGCACGCTGACAGGTTAATAAGTCTCAAATTCCAAATCCCAAGTCTCAAATTCCAAGTCTCAAATTCCAAATCCCAGGTTTCAAAAACCGAAAGTGAGAAAGTGAGACGGGGAGAAAAGGAACTCGCACACTTTCACACTTTCACACTTTCACACTTTCAAATCCCAAATCCCAAATCTTTTTACGGACAACCTATCAGCGTTGCCTGAACCTGCCTGCAGATTAATAACTTCCTGAAAGCCATTTCCCAATTGTCTGTGAACTTCCATTGCACACCCGATAATTTTTGACATCAATTCCGAATATCTGTATTCCTCCTTAATCATAGTAAATCATTTTTTTTAATTAATTTTGTATATAGATGAATTATTTTTCATATCTTTGACCTGTTGAATAAAAAATGATTCCACAGGTGAAACATTATGAATAAAGATTTTATTGAAAAAAGTTTAAAAGCCAGGTTAGAACTTTTTAAAATGTATATTATTCTTGTAATTGGCTTAATAACAGGTATCTCAAGTATCATACTGCAACATGAACTTAATAATAAACAATCTGCTTTATTAACTATTGGAGTCATTTTTTTTGTAATTGTCTTTATCATCACGATAAAATCTTATATTACAATTGTAAATCTCATAAAAAAATTAGAATCATGACAATATTTGAGCTTATTATCGTAATTATTTTCGGCTTGACCATAATCATTGGCTTTGGTATTATTTTGATTTACGAACTCCGCGAAAAAACCGACCTGGACGAAAGAATTAGACAAAATAATATTTCATAGTTTTTGTTGATTTCACATTCAGGGTTTCAAGTTCCTTTCTTTTAATTTCCAAGTCTCAAATTCCAAGTCTCAAATTCCAAGTCTCAAATTCCAAGTCTCAAATTCCAAGTCTCAAATCCCAAGTCTCAAATCCCAAATACTTCTACGGACACGCCACCGCCGTAGTTACCAAACCCCCGCCATTTGCAACTGTTACCCGGTAACAAGAGGCATCAGGCGAACGAATAATTACACCGTTTCCGATTGAACCAACATATACAACTCAGATTACGGAGTAATTTCATGCTGTAGTCAAAATTTCATCACGGACTAAACGCAAACGGATTACTTGAGGCTTGGGTTGATCAAAAAAATAACCTTCTACTGCATCTTTAATTTGTTGCCTTAGCTCTTCCCATGTATCTGCCTGGGTAAAAATTGATTCTGTCAGGCATTCAGCCACAAAACCACCGTCAGCTTCCTGCGTAATTTCAAAAATAAGTTCCATCGTTGATGAATTTTTCTTTAATGAACCACACATACGACATCAGGATCGCCGCCGGTTCTATAAAACGCACCTACTGTTAGTCCTCCTGCTATAGCTGCCGCATTATTTGTATTCACCGGAAGTCCTACCACCTGTAATTTGCTTGTGGGATTTGTAGTCCCGATGCTGATGTTGAAACCGTCAGGTCGCCCGATGTTGAGATAAGTTCCCAAATCCCTTATCTAATAACGCTACGACTTTGTCTAATAACGCTAAGACTTCCTGATGACGCTGTTCCGCTATCTCTTCCATTTTTCTCTGTCCTTCGTGCATTTCTTTTATAAGCGACTTCGTCCCGTTGAACACGAACAGTACAACACCGGCAACTGATGCAACTGTACCAAAAATTGTAAGTAATGCTACTGTCAAATCACTCATTTCGTCCCCCTTTTTTAATAATGCCATAAAATATTATATATTACATATTACTTAGTAAACCATCATTAGAACACCAGTAGCAGTTCTATAAAATGCGCCTGGTGTTAACCCTTCTGCTATAGCTGCAGCATTATTTGCATACAAAATGATGATCTTGTTTATAAATCTAAATGAAGCCGTAATTTTTCTTTGATCAGCTCCATTGTATCATTATCAACAGTACCAATCCTCTGCATTAACCGCTGCTTATCAATAGTCCGAATTTGATTACAAGCCGCCTTTGAATTTTTTGTCAACCCTACAGAAGAGTTAGAGATAATTAATACCTCAAAACGTAGCACTTTTTCAACATTTGCTGATGTTATAGGGACAACTGTAACACGACTTGAATATTTATTGGCATAATTATTTGAAACTATTACACCTGGTCTTGTTTTTGACATTTCAGAGCCAATTGCCGGGTCTAATGTTACAAAATATATATCACCCTGAGATGGTTCCATTATTTCCAGCCCTCTCCATCTATTAATTCCCAATCTTCTAAGTCTGATTGAACCTCATCAGCTATTGCATAATCATTTGCCAATGCTTTATCATATGATTTTTTTGGCCAAAAGTGAAGAACTACTTCATTTTGTTCCGATAATTGCACTTTTTCAAGCGGTCTAAAAACACCATTTTCATAAATTGCTGCTACTTGCATATAATTACCTGTTTTTATTTATTTATTTTTTCTTTGAACATTCCTCGTTCATTGTGGCATAATTAACATTTTTTCTTATCTTCTTCAAATTCTCTTCTGTTTTTACGGACACGCCACCGCCGTAGTTACCAAACCACCGCCATTTGCAACTGTTACCCGGTAGCACGTGCCATCGGGTGAACGAATAATTACACCGTTTCCGATATCACTAACATATACATCTCCGCCCTCAACCGTTAACTTTGCACTTGGTGACCCCCCGATACCGACGTTGCCGTTTTGTTTGATAACCATACGGTCAACATACGAAAAATCTGGGTTACCACAGTTGTTCGTTTGGAAGTAGATTCCGTCAGTGCCGTCAGAAGCCAGTCCGATTTCTAAGGCAGTATTTGAGTTTCGCGGACGAAAATGTCCCTGGTCGGTTGTGATTCCTCCACCTGTGATAGTCAGTCTATCGCTAGGGTTTGTTGTCCCGATGCCGACGTTGCCGCCCTCATCAATAGTTAATCTTGCATTGTCGCTATTACCGTTTTCAAATATCCGCAATTTTCTTTCGTTTGCACTGATGCCTATGCCCCACTTCTCGCCTCCTATTGTATCTATAATTGCAAAAGCTGCCATAGCAGCATCAACTGACCTCTGGACGCTAATTTTTCCGTTGCCATTGCCCAAAACGTGTAATGTTGAGACTGGGCTTGTTGTTCCGATGCCGACGTTATCGATGTTGTCAATCGTAATTCTAGGCTGCCCCGAGGACTCATCGTAAAAAAGCAGTTTACCATCACCATAACCATGCTCTCCTCCAGTAACAAGAATGCCGTACTTTCTTCCATTCGTTCCATCGTTATGAATGCCTATGCCAATTGCATCAGCCACACCTACCTTGTAAATTGACAATTGCCTATCTGGATCCGTCGTCCCGATGCCGACGTTGCCGCTTCCACTGATTTGAAAAAACGGGCTTTGCCCATCAGACGAATGCACCGCGAATGGAGAATCCAAAAAATTAGTTCCAGCTGCAATATAAAGACCATAGTTTTTACCAAATGTGGAAGAATTA
>JACQWN010000564.1 GCA_016209245.1 Bacteroidia bacterium | reverse complement strand
TTTAATAATCTTACTATAAAAGTTAGTCCCATCTTCAAATCTTACCTGAATAAAATATATTCCCGGACTCATATTGAATAAATCAACCGGAATAATATGATTTCCCTGAGAATAATTATTGCAATGGGAATATATCAATGAGCCAAGACAATTGTAAATATTAACCTCAAAGTCAGAATTTTTAATCAGCTCGACATCAATATTTATTAATTCATGAAATGGGTTTGGATAAATATGCAAATGGTTATATTGTTTTATACCTTGAACACTACCGGAGACAGAGATTATTTCTTTATAAATAATTCTGAAGTTTATATCATTAGCTTGCTCGATTGTATCATTCATAGTTATATAGACCGGATGGGAGAGAAATCCCGCTTTTTCAGGGTAAACTTTATATGACTGATAAGGAACATTTGGAATATAAAAATTACCTAAAATTTCAAACCAATCAAATCCATAAACAATACTTTCATTCTTTGCGAGAAAAATATCAGCTCCTGAAATATTATCCACTATTTCAATATCGTGAGCTTGCGACCAAAATACTTTGTTTCCGTAATATGTTGGCATATAGATGGGTGTTTGTGGAAAAATATCAATATAGGGAACAGCATATAATAAATATGTGCCGGGATTCAGATATTCAAATAAATATTGTCCGTTGTCAATATAAGAATATTGTTTGGCAAAATACTGGTCATTCGATTCTTTGGTATATAAGAGCACGATTCCCTGCGGTAATAAATTGGTTCCTGCATATACTCTTCCTGTTATCTTATAAGTTGGAGGTGAAACGATAAGTGCAGAATCAGTTAGGGTGCAACCGTTATTATCGGTGACTGTAACACACCAAGTTCCTTCACACAGATTTACAGCGATAGAATCGGTATTCCCATTCGACCATAAATATTGATAAGGATGATGGCCTCCTTGTGGAATAACCAATGCAGCCCCATCGCATTGTCCGAAGCCACTAACTGCAGTCACGGTTATATTCAGTGAAATTCCTTGCGGCTGATTCAGAGTGATATTTGTTATTGCAGTACATGAATGATTGTCTGTAATAGTAGCGGAATAATTTCCTCCGCAGAGATTATTTATTATTTCAAGGGAGGCGCCGTTTGACCAAAGAACAGAATATGGACTTGTTCCCCCTAATATAGAAACCTGGGCGCTTCCGTTGCATGTATTATTACATGTCGGGTTAATAATGTTTAATGTATGTACGATTAATGTATCGGGTTCTTCTATCGTTGTAAAAGCGGTTCCCGTACATTGATTACCATCAGTAACAGTAGTATAATATGTACTGTCACATAATCCGGCGATTGTTGTCCCTGTCATCCCGTTGCTCCATTCAAAAGAATAAGGGAATGTGCTGCCTAATGCTGAACCTGTAATACTGCCGTTGCAATTATTATAACATGCGGCATCTGTTTTTGTCAGGGATATGTTAATAGGACCCGGCTGGCTGATAATAACAGACCCGGTTGTGTCGCAGCCATTTGCATCGGTAATAGTAAGAAAATAAACGCCATGACATAAATTATCGTTATAGGCAGTTGTCATTCCATTGTTCCACATATAGGAATAACCCGGTGTTCCGCCTGTAACAAAAGCCATGGCAGAGCCGTCACATCCAAGAAAACAACTGACATCGGTAAATTCAATATCAGATATTAATAATTGAGGCGGAGAATTATTAATAACTGAAGAATGTAATGTAGTGCAACCGTGCTGGTCTGTTATTTTTACTATATATTCACCTGGACAAAGGTTCCCGACAGGTTCCGGTACATAAGTACCCCAGTCAATCATATAATATGAATATGGAGAAGTGCCTCCCGATACAGAATAATCAATAATACCATCGCATAGATTAAAGCATGTAATTTGAATGTTCAATGAATTTATAACCAGAGTATCCGGTTCAGTAACCGGTATTATAGTATCGAATGAGCAAAAATCAGCATCGGTTACCGTTACCTGATAAGCCCCGGAGCATAGATCCAGAAAAACATTTTGAGCAGTATTATTCCCTTCCTGCTGCCATGTATAAATGTATGGCGGAGCGCCGTCAGAAGGAATGAGCATAACCTGGCCATCGCAATAACCATAACAGCTAATATTCTGAATATTAGCAGATAATGAAATATTACATGAATCAATATGGATTATTTTGCAAATAGTATCCTGACAGCCGGTAACATTTGTAATAGCAAGACAGACATTGTAAAAACCCAATGAAGGAAATGAATGAACCGGATGCTGAACAGTAGAAAAATTATTATCTCCAAAATCCCAGAACCAGCCGGTAATATCGCCATTTGCATCAAAGCCATGGAAAAGAAAGTCTGCTATCCCTTGTCTGATATAATTAAATTCAGCATGGCATGATGTATCGGGCGGATTGGTCAATTCTGCACATATTGAATCTTTGCATGCAAAAGCATCTGTTACAGTAACACAATAAGTATCCTCACATAATCCGCTTATGGTTTGTAAAATATTGCCATTATTCCATATTATTGAATATGGTTGTGTTCCGTTTAAAATATCCAGTTGAATTGAACCATCGCAGGCAGAATAATAGCTAATCGGTTCAATAATTGTATCAACCCACAGTTGACAGGGTGATACTATTATAGTCTGGCATATTGAATCCCTGCATGTATTTGTTGTAATAGTCAGACATACAACTTGTTCGCCATATTCTGTAAAAGAAAACACCGGATTTGCCGATGTAGCAAATACACTGTCGCCGAAGCTCCACATTAGTTCATAATCCTGACCGGTAGAGTTATCAATGAATTCATAGCAGGTTTCATAACAACTGATTGAACCGGCGGGTAACCATGAATACGAAGCCGAACAACTGGTATCAATAAATTCTACAAGCTCAAAGCAAGTGTCTGTAGAATGACCGTGCGCATCTGTCACCGTAATACAATAATTTCCAGGACAAAGGTCTGAATTGACCTGTGCAGTTTCTCCATTTGACCATATAAAGAGATAAGGTTCGGTACCTCCGGTCGCCTGTACTGCTGCCACTCCGTTGCAATCCCATGCCGTTACCGAATCATTTGTAATTATATTGATAAACAGGGTGGTATCAGGCTCCTGTCCATAAGAACAAACAGGAAAAGTAATTTTCTGAAAAAAAAATAGAAACAATAAAATGTTAAAAATATTTTCCCGTCCCTTTCGTTTTGAATGGATCCCCTTGGAAGAAATAGTAAGATTCATCATTCGTAATTTGTAATTCGCAGTATATCCGTAACGATTCGTGTGTTTGCTCTTGAGCCGAACATCTTGATTTCATTATTTATTCAATATAGTGAGATATGATGCAAGCACGATATTATCGGTATGTTCATTCTTGCTTAATAAATTTCTTAGTAATTATTTGATCTTTGTCTATTAAACAACAAAAATATATACCACATTTTAATGATAAATTTGAGATTTTTATTTTTGAGATTTTTGATAAAAGTTGAGTTCTTTGAATAACAATACCTTGTTCATTTAAAATTACAAATTGTTCTCCATTAGGAGTTTCTTCAAGTTCTATTGTTATTATTAAATTATTTCTTACAGGATTTGGTGTAATTTCTAATTTTAAATTATTTTTTGGGACTTTTTTTACATTTATCGCTAGTCCATAACATAAAGCAGAATCGATATATTTTGATTCAATATGTGTAGAATTATAAACGGCTGTTATATGAATATAAAACGGTGGTTCTATCATTCCATCGCCTCCAAGAAAACTTGCAGGAGTATTTGTATCCTGAATATCGAAATGGTGCATCGTTGTATCTGTCTGAAAACGATATAATAGATTACCTCTATATACATTATAACCAATCAATGTATCTGTCAGTGAAGTATCTGGTGGTGACCAATTAAGTTCAAAATAGTTATTTGGCATTACATACCATGCATTAAAATATAAGTTTTTTATTGGATTTAACTGTGAATAAATTGTCATACTAACTGTCAAAGCAAGTAATGTAAGAATTACTCTACGTGTGTCCATGTTTTATTTTTTATAGTTTATGAATTACTGCTAACTATTAGGAACCCCTGAATAAATATTTATTTCTTTAATCTGCTTACAAACCTGTCGAATCGTTCAGCTTTATCGAAAGTGTATCTTACACCAAATCTGCAACCCGTATTGATATGTCTTTGCTGTAAAGGATAATCATCTTTATAAATGGAATTTATTCCCCGCTTAAAATAAACTTCTGCAAACAAGCTTGTATTCCATCCAATTTTATAAGTAATCCCCGCTGAAGCTATTGCTGAAAAAACAAAACGGTTGAAAGAAAGATTATTATACAAATCCACACTTTGTTCATAATTATACTCTGAAAGTGTTGTTCCGTTTGCTTTTAATAAAATCCCTGTAACCATGCCTGCACATAATGAGCCGGTAAATTTGCCATGGTTCAGCTCATATCCGATTTCAACGGGTAATTCAATATAAGAGTAAATATTGTGCTTATTGATAAATGAAACGACTGTATCGTACTTTATTACAAGTTGCGAATCAATAGTCGGAACCCATGTTGTGCGGATATAAGGGACCTGGTACGTGGAACCTTCGAGTAAAGAGTCTATATTGGTTATCCAGATGGTGTCATAGTCGTTATAACCGGTTTGGTAATAATCGTAAGCATAATTCACCTTAATTTTTCTTTCATTATGCTTGAATCTTTCACCATACCCCGCATAATTGACACCCGACCGCAATAATATATTTTTGTAAGTCATGTTAAATAAAGCACCTGCACCGCCCGGAAAAGTTAATTTATTTTCTTCCGCTTTTTTTCTAAGTTCGGTGTAGCTGTTAAATTCAGGAGATTTTGCATTAAGCAAGCTTGTTGTATAGCAGGGAGAAACAAAGAAATTGATGCTTAAATGGGTTGTTTCGATAACAATTGGGCGTCCTTTATAATCTTTTCCAACAGTATCAGGAAATTCACTATTAGTTGAAACATCTTCTCTTCCTGAAATATTAATATTAACAGCTTCAATTATATTTTCAATTGTTTTCGCGTTAATTGACTCAATGTCAGGAATAATATTTGTTTCTGTAAATGAAGTTTCATCTTCGGTTAAATATTGACTATTTTCAGCAATAACAGATTCAAAATCAATATTATCATTAATAGAAAATGTCTCAAATATTTTCTTAACAAGTATAGCTTCATCAGCCGGTTTAATACTAAAATCATGTGACGATATTGAAGATATTGAAATTTTTTGAGTAATTGCAGAAATATCTGCCGGTTTATTAATATTATTTTCCCGTACAGTTGATTTTAATATCTGTTTTTCATCCTGTGGTTCAGAAATTCGCTCATTTTCTGGTTGTAGAAATTCGGGTATAATTAATCCTGGCATTTCAGTACCAATCTGATTTCCAACAATTTGTGCTTTATTGTTTAGTTCAGGTAAAAACGAAAAGTAAATAGCAATACCGCTTATTGCGATAACTGATGTCAATGCATAATATATATTTATTTGATTAGGTGTGAATTTCCAGAAATTATACAACCAGAGCTTTTTAGCGATTTTTTGCCAAAGACCTTGACTTGGATTGATTCGCAAACCTTCAAAATTAGAATGATTATATCTGCCTACAGGGTCTGAATCGAGTATATATTCTATCTTTGACCAAAGATTTGAACCAGGTTCGATTTTATAACCCTGAAGATTATCCCTGAAAAGTCCGTCAATATTTTGTTCTTCAAAAATCATTCTACTACTTTCTAACTAGTACAGACACGGGGCACCGTGTCTCTGCATCGCCAACCTGTACAGACACGGTGCACCGTGTCTCTATATTATTACCTTTTCTTTACTTAATTCATATAATTTTTTCTGAATCAGCTTTCTTGCTCTTGAGAACTGAGATTTTGAGGTTGTAATGTCAATTTCAAGCATTTCTGCAATTTCTTTATGCCTGAATCCTTCAATAGCAAAGAGGTTAAATACCATTCTGTAACCGGCAGGCAACTCTCTCAAAACCAAAAACAGCTCTTCATTTGTATACTCAATGTCCGTCAGCGGTATATCAAGCATTTCAGCTTCTTTTATTTCCGATATATCCTGATGATGATAATGTTTCAAATTTTTTCTGTAATTGCCTATTGCTGTGTTAATTACAATCCTTTTCATCCAGCCTTCAAAAGAACCCGAACCTGAATATTGCTTAATGTTTATGAATATTTTTAAGAACGCTTCCTGTAAAATATCTTCTGCCTCGGCTTTATCATATACATAACGCATAGCCAACCCCAACAGGGTGGATGCATATATATCATAAAGCATCTTTTGAACTTTCCTGTCGTTTTTTCTGCAGCCGGCAATTATTTGCTCTTCATTCAGCATTATTCCAGTGTATTGTAAGACTCAATAAATAATGAAAAGGTTGCATTTGTACTCAAAGAAATCAGGTTTGCAAAAAATATTATCAGAATGTGAGAAGGGGAGAAAC
>JACQWN010000563.1 GCA_016209245.1 Bacteroidia bacterium | reverse complement strand
TTCGGATCAGGGCCTTTTAATATTTATGAAGGCGATACGCTTAAAGTCGCGTTTGCTTTAATTGCCGGCGATAATCTCTTCGACCTTCAGAATAACGCTATAGCTGCTCAATCGAGGTATGACAGCATTTATGCTAATTCTATTGAAGAAATTACTACTAATGAAAATTTATTCGAAGTCTATCCATCTCTGACATCCGGCTTGTTATTCTCTGAGATAAAATTAACATATAATACACAGGTAAATATTGAACTTTATTCATTAAACGGGCATAAAGTGCATTCTTTCATAAACAAAAATCTTACAAAAGGCAGTTATTTTTACACTTTCAATCTTAACCGATTCCCTTCAGGTGTATATTATATATGTTTTACAAGCGAAAAGGACAGGATTATTAAAAAAATTTCGGTTATGTAATTTTAATAGAACGCTGATGACGTGGATTTAACGGATTAACGCTGATTTATAGATTCTTTATCTGTGGTCATCCTTTAAATCTGCGTTATCAGCGTTCTATTTCGGATTATTCTTAATAAATTCATTAATCAGAATATCTACTTTTTTAATCGAATTTTTTAGCCATTCCAGCCGGATAAGCTGTTTTTCTTCAGATATAAGCTTCCAGTCAATTGACGATTTCCGCAACATCAGTGTAAGATGATGTAATATAATTGCGGCGGCTACTGAAATATTAAAGCTTTCAGTAAACCCGAACATTGGAATATGAATAAATCCATCGGCATTATGTATTACATCTTCTGAAAGCCCTTTCATTTCCGTTCCAAAAAATAATGCTGTTTTTCCTTGAGAAAGGTCAAAATTTTCCAATGCAACATTCTGCTGACTGCCGACTGCCGACTGCTGACTGCCGACTGCATTTATATGAGGGGAGGCCGCAATAATTCTATAGCCATTATTTTTAAGAGTATTTATTGCCTCTGAAGTATTGTTCGTTGTTTTATTATATCTGTAAAGTGTAAGCCAGCCGGAAGAACCAACGGCGATATCATGGTTTACATTATATTTATTAAGATTTTCGATTATATGTACATCCTGTATGCCAAAGCAATCGCAGGTTCGTAATACGGCGCTTGCATTATGCGGTTGATAAATATCTTCAAGGACTACTGTAATGTATCTGGTGCGTAATTCTATTAATTTGTCAAACAATTGTTTTTTATGTTCGGAAACGAACGGGGATAAATATTCGATAAGTTTTTCAGTCAACATTGCCATAATATAAAATAAAAAAGGGAGCAACTTGCTCCCCCTTTAACCGATACAATAAATCTTATTTAACGACATGTGATAAGTCGCTACCTGCTTTGAATCTTACGACTTTCTTAGCTGGGATTCTGATTTCTTTGCCGGTTTGTGGATTTCTTCCTGTTCTTGCATTACGTTTTGTAACTGAGAAGGAGCCAAATCCTACTAAAGCAACACGCTGTCCGGTTTTCAGAGAGTGGGTTGTGGCTTTTACAAATGCGTCCAGAGCTTTCTTAGCCTGTGCTTTTGTCAAATCAGCATCTTTTGCGATTGCATCGATTAATTGTGCTTTGTTCATAATTTTAAAATTTTGGGTTAATTAATTAAATAATGTATTTACGGGTGCAAATATACATGCTTTATTTGATATTCCAAATATTTTAACAAAAAAAATTCATTTTTGTTAATAAAATCAGGCAAATTGTTAATATCGTGCCTGTTTTTCGCTTATTTTATAGGTATTTTGAGACATGATATATCATTATTTATAGTGTTTCTAAATAATTCATCTCAGGATAATTGGATAATTGGATTGTTGGATTAATGGATTATTTGATTGCGCCCCATTCATCCATTAATCCATCATTCCATTAATCCAAACTTGAAATTGATAGGCAGAAAAAAGTCAAATTTATACACTGATGTCAAAAAGAATGATTATCTTTGCAGTGGAGAAATGGCAGAGTGGACGAATGCGGCGGTCTTGAAAACCGTTGTCAGGGCGACTGGACCGGGGGTTCGAATCCCTCTTTCTCCGCCTTTGCTCGCCCAAGTCCGCAGGACGAAGACGAACTTTGATGGATAAAATAATCATTTATGCAACAAGTAATTCAGACCGAAAAGTTACCTATAAAGATGTGGCTTTACGATGTTGAAGAAAGCGCTCTTCAGCAAATTAAGAATATCGCCAATCTGCCGTTTGCTTTCAGGCATGTTTGTCTGATGCCCGATGCTCACTCGGGTTACGGAATGCCTATCGGCGGGGTATTTGCAACAAAAGAAGCAATTATACCAAATGCAGTCGGAGTAGATATCGGGTGCGGAATGTGCGCTATCCGCACAAATATTCCTTATACCGAGCTTTCACATCATACATTAAAATCTATTATGAGCGATATAAGGGGAGTTATTCCGCTAGGATTCGAGCATCATAAGGAAAGACAGGATGAACGCCGGATGCCGCAGGATTATAATATTGACGAAATGAAAGTAGTGAAACAGGAATATTTGTCGGCTCTTAAGCAAATCGGCACGCTTGGCGGCGGAAATCACTTTATCGAAATACAAAAAGACAACGAGAATATTGTATGGATAATGGTTCATTCGGGAAGCCGTAATATTGGATTAAAAGTTGCGGAACATTATAATAAAGTAGCTAAAAAGTTAAATAGTCTCTGGCAATCCTCCATTAACCCTAAAGCCGATTTGGCATTCCTTCCATTCGAAACAAGGGAAGCAAGAGAATATTATGCTGAAATGAAATATTGTGTAGAATTTGCTTTTGGCAATCGTTCGCTTATGATGGACAGGATAGTTGAAATATTTAGAACCACAATTAAAGATATAACATTTGAAGCGATGATAAATATCGCTCATAATTATGCTGCATGGGAAAAGCATTTTGACGAAAAAGTGCTTGTTCACCGTAAAGGCGCCACATCGGCAAAAGCGGGTGAAACAGGTATTATTCCGGGCAGTCAGGGGACAAGCTCTTTTATTATAGAGGGCTTGGGCAATCCTGAAAGCTTTATGAGCTGTTCGCATGGCGCAGGCAGAATCATGAGCCGTAACCAAGCAATTAAGACTCTTGACCTTGAAGAGGAAAAAACCCGTCTCGACAAGCTGGGAATAATTCATTCCATCCGCCATAAACGCGACCTTGATGAAGCCGCTTCGGCTTATAAAGATATTTCTCAGGTTATGAATTTACAATCAGACCTTGTAAAAATACTTTATAAACTTTCGCCTTTAGCGGAAATTAAAGGATGATGAAAACTTATACTGTAAAAAATGAATTTGCAAAAAAAATATCAACTAATATCGCGAAGCAAATATCTATAAATATCTGATATTAATAGATATTAATAGATATTAATAGATATTTGTTGATATTTGTTGATATTTGTTGATATTTAGTTTAAAATTATTTTGCAAACCTGATTTCTTTGGGTATAATAATTATTAATATGATAGTAACATGTGTCCATGTCCACGTAACAAAAGAAAACATTAATGATTTTATCGCAGCAACGGTTAAAAATCATAATGCTTCAATTAATGAGCCCGGCAATATCAGGTTCGATTTTGTTCAGAGTGTTGAGAACGAATGCAGATTTATGCTTTATGAAGCATATATTTCGGAAGAAGCAGCCGCCGCTCATAAAGAAACTCCACATTACAAAGAATGGCGGGGAACAGTAGAAAACTGGATGGCCGAACCGAGAAAAGGAATTAAATACAAGTTTATAGCACCCAAATTTTAGAAAGGAATGAAAATTTCAGCATTTTTCAAGAATACAAAAATTTTATTCAATTTTATCAACTTCTGAAATTTTTTTAGAAATAATAATATTATTAATTTTACATTTATTTTTCATTAATACGAAAACGATATGATTGATTATAGAAAAATAATAACATTAGAACCGGGCAAACGAAGTGGCAAACCTTGTATTAGAGGAATGAGAATTACTGTTTATGATATTTTAGGTTGGCTTGCTTCAGGCATGACAATCAGTGATATAATTGAAGATTTCCCAGAATTACAAGAAGATGATATTTATGCTGCATTGACTTTTGCTGCAGACAGAGAACGAAAGATTTATCATATCGCTATATTAAATTATTATTCGATCAAAATATTTCATTTCGTATTATTAAAAAACTGCCCGATTTATTCAAAAATTCAAGTCATGTTAAAACCGAAGGTTTAATAAATGCTTCGGATTATCATATTTGGAAATTTGCTCAACTCAATGGATATGCAATCGTTACTCAAGATTCAGATTTTAACGATTTGTATTTATTTCATGGCTATCCACCAAAAATAATTTGGTTAAAAACTGGAAATATTAAAACTGATGTGTTGATTAAAATATTGGTTAAATATTTCGATGCTCTTGATGAATTCATTAAAAATAAAAATTTAGGATGCTTTGAAATTTTCCGATTTGATAGATAAAAATAAACGTAATCATTTGATATTTTAGAAAGGAATGAAAATTTCATTCAATTTTATTAGCACTCCTGATATTTATTTTGGTGTTGGAAAACGGAATTTATTACCGGAGATAATAAAAAAATACGGTTCGCCTGTATTACTCTTAATTGATAAAACATTATCGCTGTCGGATATGTTTCATAATATTGAAAAAGAAATCACCAGCGTATTAATAAAATATTATTATGAAACAGTATCTCATGAACCTTCTCCCAAGGATATTGACAATATCACAGAAAATTACAGGAAAAGATCTATACAGACAATAGTGGCTGTTGGCGGCGGCAGTGTTCTTGATACAGGCAAGGCGGTGAGCGCTATGCTCAAAAAACAAGATTCGGTAATTCATTACCTCGAGGGCATTAGCACAAAAAGCCATGACGGCCTGAAAATTCCTTTCATTGCTGTTCCGACTACGGCAGGAACAGGAAGCGAATGTACAAAGAATGCCGTATTGAGCGATGTAGGAGAAAAAGGGTTCAAAAGGTCGCTCCGTAACGAAAATTTTGTTCCTTATGTTGCCATTGTTTATCCTGAACTGACCCTTACATGTCCACATGAAATTACTGCATCATGCGGAATGGATGCCTTTACACAATTAATGGAAGCATATACCTCTGTCAAGGCGTTTCCACTTACCGATTCTATTTGTGAAACCGCCTTGCAATATATTTCGTCGTCACTGCTCAAATCTTTTTTTAACCCTGATGATATTGTTGCACGTTCGCAAATGGCTTATGCCGCTATGATTTCAGGCATCTCTCTTGCGAATGCAGGACTTGGCGCTGTCCATGGAATTGCCGCTGCAATCGGCGGTTTTTTTAATATCCCCCATAGCGTGATTTGCGGTTCAGCTATGGCGCCATGCAATAAAATCAGCCTGACCAAAATTCTTAATAATGATCCCGCAAACCCTGTGTTAGAAAAATTAGTTAATGCAGGGCGTTATTTTTCTGCAGAAAAAAATAACTGCTCAATATTTTACGCCAATTCATTTATCGAAACACTTTATTCACTGACTGAAACTCTGAAAATTCCAAAACTTGGACAATTCGGCATTAAAAATTCCGACATTGATAAAATTATTTCTGCCACCGATTTAAAATGCCATCCGGTAAAGCTCGATGCCGAGGATATTAAAAAAATTATTATGGAAATAATATAACTGTTGAGAATTTTAATATTTGAAAAATTATCTTATAATAAATATATTTGGCATTTAAATATGAGTGAAAATATCTCGCACGAATGCGCTGTGGCGCTAATAAGGCTGCTTAAGCCGCTTG
>JACQWN010000159.1 GCA_016209245.1 Bacteroidia bacterium | reverse complement strand
TATAAAAAGTGACATAATCGCTAAAATTTATTATAATTTTTTTAAAATTATAAATATGATTTTATATTTGCAAGTAAAATAAAAGTGTCTCACTTTCATACCAAACATAACCACTACCTACTACCTACTACTTTTTTTGTGACCCCGGCAGGATTCGAACCTGCGACCCACAGATTAGAAATCTGTTGCTCTGTTCCACTGAGCTACGGGGCCAAAATATTAAATGCAAAATTATATATTTTTTTTAAAATTATGAATAAAAGGTTAATATTAATTTAAAAAATCTAAATCCAAAACAACCTTTTTAATATTTTTACATCTATATTATGTATTTTTATATTTCTTAATTTTGATATTAAAAATTTTATTATATTTACACTTTATTTTAAAATTCATTTTTATCAATATTATAAATTACCTAAAATTATCTAATTATGAAAGAGAAGTTATTGAAAATTAGTGTTTTAGTATTCCTTTTCGGATTACTTTTTCAAAAATCGTTTTCACAGGGTGTTGGAATTGGTGATCCAAGCTTTGATCCTGTTGCTTCGGCAATTCTTGAATTAAGAGCCACAAATCAAGGATTTTTAGCTCCACGAGTTAGCTGGGCAAGTTTACCCGGAAGCCCTGCCGATGGCTTGCTTATATATGTTAATGCAGGCGCACCGCCCGATGGCTTTGGCTTTTACTATTATGATGGAATAGCAGCATTATGGAAAAAAATCGGAACTGACATTAGCACATCAAATGAGTTAATAACTGCTGCTTCATGGAATGATGCATTGAATTTGCTACGCATTACTGAAGCAGGAATAAACTGGGACGTTACAATAACAGGTTTTGCTGATGCAACGCATTTCCACTCATCACTTGCTCCAGGTACAGGTTTGTCCGGTACATCATATAACGGAAGTGCTGCAGTTTCAGACTGGGCAGTTGTCTATGGTACTACAGCAGGAACAGCAGCAGCAGGAAATCATACTCACGCAGGTATGGGAACAGTTACAAGCATTTCGCAAGGTACGGGTATGTCATTCTCTGTAAACCCAATTACCACAACAGGCACAATAAACCTTGCAAATACAACAGTTACTCCAGGTTCATATACCAATACAAACCTGACAGTTGATGCACAAGGACGTCTTACGGCTGCAAACAACGGAACAGGCGGTGTAACCGGCAGCGGCACGGCAACACAGGTAACTTACTGGAATGGAGCATCATCAATAACAGGAAGTAATAATCTCTGGTGGGATAATGCAAATAGTAGATTAGGAATCGGAACATCAACCCCGGCGCACAATCTGCATGCTGTGGGTAATTCATTAGTTACAGGCAATAGTTATATTAATAGCACTGCAAATGGGGTTGTACATTATGGCACAACAGGTATCCTTGGCGCCACAACGGCTTGGAATCCAAATGGTGCCAGCGGAGGTGTTTGGATTGAAGGTTCGGCAGACGGTAACGAGGGCGGTGGATTCTTCGCAAATGGAAATGTGGCAGCTATTTGGTCGACTGGTGATGCAGGATTGCTGCAGGTATATGATGAAGATGACTTTGCTGGTGGACCGGAATTCACTATTGACTGGGCCGGTAATGTTCTTCCCGGTGATGATGACAATACCAGGGACCTTGGCTCTACTACATACTCATGGAAAGACTTATGGATTGATGGTGGAATAGCTATAGATGGCGGTCGCGGCACATCGGGACAGGTTATCAAATCAGATGGAACAAATGTATATTGGGGTGCAGATGCTGGAGGCGGTATTTCCGGCAGCGGTACATTAGATTGGATCCCTCTATGGACACCCGATGGTACAACCCTTGGTAATTCAAGATTACACCAGGTTAATACTAATACTACCTGTTTTTATTGTAGGTGTTAATAATGACCAGAGTTATTTCGGAGGACTTTCATATCGCAAGAATTCTCTATGGTATGCAGGCTGGTTCGATGGCGAAGTGGATATTACTTCAAACGAAAGCACTAGAAATACCTTGAATGTTTCAGGTTCAGTGGCAAATCCTCAGGCTATTGCTAGGTTTACAAATAATTATGCTACCGCTTCCGATGCTTATGGCGTATATTCATACAGCAGACCAGTAGATTATTATGGCTATGGCGGCTATTTTGAAGGCGGATGGTATGGGATCAAAGGAGTAGTAAATCCGACCGGAAGTAATACTTATCATGGCGTTCAGGGAAATGTATCAGGCGGTTCGGGGTGGAATTATGGCTTAGAAGGTTATGCTTGGGGCTCAGGAACCAATTATGGTTTATATGCATCCGCTTCTGGCGGAACTACAAACTGGGCAGGGTATTTTAATGGAAATGTAGCTTTTGATGTAGGTACTTATGATGTAATTGTTGACTATTCTGCTGGTGAGCCAACTGTGCGCCCGTCATTAGGGAACTGGGGCTATGTAGGTACTAGTGGCAATTATTGGTACAAAATGTATGCTAATACATATTATGGTAACAATACAACTATACAGTTGTTTGATACTTATGATGATATTGCTTTATTAAATGCTATTGAAGGAGATACTGTTTGGGACCCTATATTAAAGCATCATATAATGATTATAAAACCAGAAACAATGCCCCGTTGCGTTACAAATTATAGAGAAATTGCTTCAGGAGAAACAAAAAATGAGTTTATAGATCTTCAGAATATGGATGGCCTTCTCATTGGTGCATTCCGTCAGCTCTACAGAGAAACAAAAACACATGATAAACGATTAGAAGCCCGAATGGATATCATTGCTCAGGCATCAGGTATAAATTTTAACAATAATAATAAAGTTACGATAAAAATATCTGACTTTGGCAATTCCAAAATGGAAGGCAATGAGATGTGGGTTCCCTTTTCAGAAGATTTTGCGTCAAAGCTTGGTAAGAGTATTCCTTCGGTTACAGTTACACCTAACTGCCCAAGTATTGTGCTTTGTATCACGGAGAAGAATAATAAAGGCTTCAAAGTTGTGGGTGTTTCCGGCAACGGGGGTTTCTCATTTGACTGGATTGCAATGGCAAAAGTCAATGTTAATTTGTTTAACTCTGATATAGACCACATAGATAATGTCTTTTATCGTAAGTCGTTTGAGGTTCCTTTAGGTAACTATGAAGTAATTGATCATTCAATAGAAAAGCAAAATGAAATCAATCAAAAGAATAACGACCCAACAGAAATGACAAACAGCGAAAAAGAAGCATTTGAAAAACAAAAAGAACAAAACGCCGAACAAGCAAGGAAAAAGATGCTCGAAGAATCAAATGCAAATTATCAAAAATACCTTGAGGAAAAGAAAAATGTGAAAAAGAGCGATGAACATCAAAATTCTTCCATGCAAAATGAAGACAAATCAAATGAAAAAAAAGAAATCAGGGAAGAGATTGAGGAAAAGATTGAAAATAAATAATAAAAAGTTATATTATAAAAAAGTAAAACAAAAAAGGAATATGGCACAAACATTAAGTTTTGATACTTTGGCTTACGCAAAAAAACTTATTAATGCAGGTTTTTCTCAACAACAGGCTGAGGTACAGGCAGAAGCACTTGCAGAAATTATTGACGAAAATATTGCAACTAAAAAAGACCTTAAAGAATTAGAGCTGAGATTAACAATTCGTTTAGGTACCTTGATTGCTGCCAGCATAGCAATTGTAGCAGCATTAGTAAAATTACTTTAAGAATATAATTGTGTATGTGGTCAAAGGTCATTAGTCAATTGACAATAGTATATACAAACCATGCAAGACGAAGGATGAGATGGAGAAAAATTTCTGAGACCGAAGTGGAACAAACATTAGAAAACCCTGATAAGTCCGAACTTACAGGAGAAGATCGTAAAAACTTTTTTAAAACAATTGGCAACAAGTACATAAAAGTTACATACAGAGAAACAAAAGATGAAATAATAATAATTAGTATAGTTAATAAATCAGATTAGGAGATTTAATATGAAAATAGAATTTAGCAGGGAAGCCGATGCTATTTATGTGTACTTTAGAGAGGTAGAAGTTACAAAAAGCCAAGAGTTGGAAGACGGTGTAGTTATTGACCTTGATAATAATGGACATATTGTAGGTATCGAAATTTTAAATGCAAGCAAACGCCTTACAGCCAAAGATTTAGGAAATATTAATATTGAAAATCTACCTGTAGAAGCAGATGCAATGTAATATTTATCATAAACCAAATATTATGCTTGAAACGAATCAAAAAAGATATACTGTAAAAGATTACAGAAATCTTAAAGAAATCGATCCTCATCAACTGATAAATGGTGAACTGGTTGCCTTAGGTGAGCCGGCGCCAACCTATGGACATCAGGGAATTTCCGTTGATATCGCCACTCAAAATATTTCTGTTAAACTATAAATAGTTGCATAATAAAATCTTTATTATTATGGGCAATATCATAGAAAGAATTAAAGTAAAGTCACCACAATGATTGAAAAAAAATATATTTTAAATTTTAGACATACTGTTAAATTTTATTATGAGTGAACTTAAAATAGCGATAAAACAATTAAATTTTAAATGGTTACCTAAACATCTAAACCATATTGCTGAAAATATTGTAATTGATAAAAGAAATATCTCATTTTTAGCAATTAATGCGTTATTT
>JACQWN010000562.1 GCA_016209245.1 Bacteroidia bacterium | reverse complement strand
TTCTGTTATTGAATTTTATTGTAACAGGTATTTCAAGGAGATGAAAAATATTATCAGTAATCTGTATAAGCTCAAATTCATTCAAAAGAGAATTACTGCCGATAACGTCCACATCACACTGGTAAAATTCACGGTACCTGCCTTTCTGTGGATTATCGGCACGCCAAACCGGCTGAATTTGATACCGTTTGAAAGGAAAAGTAATTTCATTCTGATGTTGAACAATATACCGTGCAAACGGAACTGTTAAATCGAATCTTAAAGCTTTTTCTGAAATCACTGAAGAAATTTGATTTATTTTTTTTCTTTCCTCCTCGCTTAATTTATCTATAGGAGATAAACAAAGCTCCTGTGATATATCACTTAAATCAGCACCGTGAAAAAAATTTCCGGAATTTAAGATTCTGAAGATTAACCGGTCGCTCTCATCACCATATTTTCCAAGCAATGTTGATAAATTTTCCATTGCCGGAGTTTCAATTGGCAAGTATCCATACGATTGAAATACTTCTTTTATACTATCAAAGATATAATTTCTCCTTACCATTTCTTTAGGAGAGTAATCTCTTGTCCCTTTCGGAATCGAAGGTTTTTGTGCCATAATTTTTACTATTTTTGAGGGAAATTTTTGTGTACAAAAATTTCCCTCAAAAATAAAAAAAATCTTTATGTGTGGCATAGCTGGAATAATAAATCTTGACCGAAGCGTAAAGCCCGTTGTAGCTAATTTATACGCTATGACAAAATCTTTACGCAACAGGGGACCTGATGATGAGGGCTATCTTCTTATTGACCCTGACAATAATCCAACAATTCATTTTGGCTCCGATACCGCAGCTTCAAGCTTGGATTATTTTAATAATTCTTTTTATTTACCAATAAAAGAAAAAGTCAAGCAACCTGTCAGATTAGCTTTCGGGCATCGCCGCCTGAAGATAATAGACTTATCCCCCACAGCTTTTCAACCAATGTCGCGGCAGAATGGCGATTTATGGCTCATATATAACGGTGAAATATTCAATTATAAAGAAATTAGAAATGAATTGGAGGATAAAGGATTCATATTTAAAAGCTATTCCGATTCCGAAGTAATTCTCAATGCATATTTAGCATTGGGCCCGGAATTTTTACACAAACTTAACGGCATGTTTGCTTTTGCAATCTTCGACAGAAAAAAAAATATAGTATTCCTGGCCCGAGACAGAGTCGGAATCAAGCCGTTATTTTATACAATCCAAAATAACCGGTTTATCTTCGGTTCCGATATTAAGTCAATTATTGCTTCCGGTTTATATAAGCCGGAAATAAATTTCACCGGCTTATACAACAATCTGACTTTATCGGTTTCACCCGGAGTTATTACTTCATTTAAAGATATTTTTTGGCTTGAGCAGGGAACATGGATGGAAATAAATCTTAATAACGGCAGCATTTCTACACATCAATATTGGGATGTTCCCGTCGGAATACAGGATTTTTCCCTTTCTTTTGAAGATTCATTGCAAATGCTTGCTCATAAAATCAGGGAAGCCGTCAGATATAGTCTGGTAGCCGATGTTGAAGTCGGAACATTAATGAGCGGTGGTGTTGATTCTACTTTGGTCACTACTATTGCAAGTGAATTTAAACCTGAAATAAAAGCGTTTACTCTGGGGTTCGAGCCGCCATTACCGGATGAAGTTCGGGAAGCGAAGGAAAATGCTCTCGGAATTGATGTGACCCATCTGGTAAAGATTGCAAGTATAGATGAGCTTATCCAAGGAATAAAAGATGTAATTCTTTGCTATGAAGAACCTTATGTTACACTTTCTCCAACATATTTTATATCGAAATTCATAAAGCAACATCGGGTTCCTGTTGTTTTAAACGGCTTGGGCGGCGATGAGCTTTTCGCAGGATACCGTTTTTATTCAAAATATTTAACTATTCAAAAAGCAAAAAAAATACACTGGCTGCTTAAATTGATTCCTGATTTTAATGAACGTTTTAAAAAGTTAAAAAAATTCACTGGCTTCAAAGATGTTGGAACATATTATGCTTTTACCCAGTCAAATTTTAAAGACTATGATCTAACAAAAATTGTTTCCGCTCTCGATTATAATCCCATCACATCTTTTGTCACTTATTATAATATAAAGGATAAAAAATTTACTGATTTTGTCGAAGAATTGAGCTATTATGATATAAAATGGTACATTGGCAAACATCAAACATACAGGGCCGATCAGTTTCTTATGAAATTTTCAATCGAAGGACGGTTCCCGTTGCTTGATCATAATCTTATTGAAACTGTAGCCAGGATTCCTTCAAAATACAAGATTAGAAACCGTCAGCAAAAATATATCTTAAAAAAAGTAGCTGAGAAATATATGCCAAAGGAATGTATATACCGTCCTAAAAAGGGCTTTTCTACGCCTGTTTTACAATTAATGGACGAGCAATTAAAAGACTTTTGCAATGAAAATTTCATAAAGCTTCGCAAAAGAGAAATATTTATTGATTCGGGGCTTGAAGAATTATATAAAAATTTTCATAACAACAAGCAAAAAATCTGGCAATTGGTTTTAACTGAATTATGGCTGCAGTATTTTTTCGATAAGGGTATAATTCAGGTTTACTGAAAAAAATCGAGCTATACTGCAAACGGGTCGCTGACACTCCATAGCTTTACCGCGTGTCG
>JACQWN010000574.1:5280-8846 GCA_016209245.1 Bacteroidia bacterium | reverse complement strand
TACGCCGCTGTACAAAAGCCGCATGGACGAGCTTCCTGCGCAGCAGCAGGCTATCACCCATACCATAACCATGCACTGGGATGCAATGGCAGTAAAAGATATTGCGAGGGAGATACGCATGGAAAGCAATGCCGTTTCGGCGCAACTGAAGCAACTTGAAAAAAACGGCATCGTCGAAAAAGAGACGACTTCTATAAAAAACTACCTGTACCGAATCAGCGAACGCTTTTTCAATATATGGTACCTCATGCGCCATTGCAGGAAAAACGACAGAAACAGGGTCAAATGGCTTGTACGGTTTCTCGAGACCTGGTGCAGTAATGACGACCTTGTACAACGTACGATAAAACATATCCATGCCTTAAAACAAGGAAGATTGTATGAAAAATGCGCCTACTACATGACCGAAGCCCTTGCCCAAACGCCGATATCTTATGAACTACAGCATAAGCTCATTGAAGAAGCCCGCAGTTCGGCCAGTTTGCAAAAAAGCGAACTTGCCCGGTACCTGCATGATTCGGATTATCAGATTTCATTAGAAATCGCCAAATTGATTCAGAACAATGAAATTGACAATGCCATTGCCTTGGCAAACAATGTATGTATCCCTGATAAATACTGGGCATTGGGCGATTTATTTAAAATGAAAAAAGAAATTGATAAAGCTGAAAAATATTACCTGATGGCATGTGAGAAAGGAATACCGGAAGCTATGAACAACCTGGCTATCCTTTATCAAACTGAACATAAAGACATCGAAAAAGCTGAAAAATATTACCTCATGGCTATTCAAAACGGCAATATAGACGCTATGAACAACTTGGCTATCCTTTATCAAACTGAACACAAAGACTTCGAAAAAGCTGAAAAATATTACCTGATGGCAATTCAAAACGGTTATACCGGAGCTATGAACAACCTGGCTCTCTTTTATGAAGATGAATACAAAGACATCGAAAAAGCTGAAAAATATTACCTGATGGCGATTCAAAACGGTCATACCGGAGCTATGTACAACCTGGCTCTTCTTTATCAAACTGAAAACAAAGACATTCCAAAAGCAGAAAAATATTACCTATTAGCTATTCAAAACGGCGTTAATCAGGCTATGAACAACCTGGCTGTTCTTTATAAAAATGAGTATAAAGACATGGAAAAAGCCGAAAAATATTACTTGTTGGCTATTCAAAACGGTCATACAGTTGCTATGTGCAATCTGGCCTTGCTTTATTTCCAAAAGAAGCAAGAGCCGTTAAAAGCGATGGAATTAGCGAAAAAAGGATTTGAAGCCTTCCGGAATTTTCAATCGGCATATACTTTATCGCTAATATATCTATGGAACAATGAAATTGACCAAGCATTACAAGTAGCGAATTATTTTATGGAGAATCAGGAAGTATATGATTCGGATATTGAATTAATTGAATTATTCATCATAATGCTCCTGGCTAAAAGGCAATACAATTACGCGTATAATATTTTCAGGGCAAATAAATTCAATATCAGGGATCGCCTGAAACCTTTGTATTATGCACTTATGTTTTTCATGCAGGACAAGTATCCCGACGAATACCGGAAAATGGGCAGCGAACTCGCCGAAACCGTCGGGGAAATTATTGCAAAGATAAAAGAATGGGAAGCAGAATATGGAACTATATAAAAATTTATCAAAATATTATTTGTCCTGAATTTCAAAAATTATACTTTTGACATGTCGAAATAAAAGTTTAATCTATTAACAAGTAAATATATGAGCGTTCTAGTAAATAAAAATTCAAAAATTGTCGTTCAGGGATTTACCGGTAGTGAAGCTACCTTTCATGCCGGGCAGATGATTGAATATGGAACCAATGTTGTTGGTGGTGTAACTCCTGGCAAAGGTGGTCAGTCACATCTGAATAAACCTGTGTTTAATACCGTTAAAGAAGCTGTTGAAGCGACAGGAGCGAATACTTCGGTAATATTTGTTCCACCCGCTTTTGCTGCCGATGCAATAATGGAAGCTGCCGATGCAGGAATAAAAGTTGTGGTTTGCATCACCGAAGGAATTCCTACTCAGGATATGGTTAAAGTAAAGGAGTATCTTCAGGGAAAAGATTGCCGGTTAATCGGTCCAAACTGTCCTGGTATCATTACTCCCGGAGAAGCCAAAGTAGGAATAATGCCGGGTTTTATTCATAAAAAGGGAACTATTGGAATTATTTCACGCTCCGGCACACTAACTTATGAAGCTGTTGACCAGATTACCAAAGCAGGGCTTGGACAATCCACATGTATCGGAATAGGAGGGGATCCGATAATAGGCACAACCACTAAAGAAGCAATAGAATTATTTATGAATGACCCTGAAACCAAAGGAATAATTATGATTGGCGAAATAGGAGGGGGGATGGAAGCCGAAGCTGCTTATTGGTTCAAAGAACATGGAACAAAGCCCGTTATTGGTTTCATAGCAGGTCAAACAGCCCCTAAAGGAAGAAGAATGGGGCATGCAGGAGCTATTATTGGCGGAAAAGACGATACCGCAGCAGCTAAAATGAAAATTATGCGTGAATGCGGAATTCATGTAGTAGAATCACCTGCTGATATTGGAAAAACAATGAAGGAAGTGTTAAAATAGATAAAATGCCGAAGGCATTTTGTCTATTTTTCTATTAATCACTGCATTTAACAGTAGGATTAATTGAAATATATGTAACTGGTTGTTGAAGTGAACCATTTTCGATTTTTGCGCGCTCACCTGCACGTTCTAAAAACTCACTAAGCTCTTCTTCATTTCCATATATATTCTGATATATTTTTAAAATAGTAATATGATCAGCCGCTAAAAGAGTGCATGTCACACATTTTAGATGTTCCTTATCGTATTCAACATCCTCTTTAAATGCTTTAGCTTCACCCGGCGTCCCGCAAAATTCATTGTATTTTACTACCGCAACACTATTATTTTGTATCTCGCAATTAACGCATTTCATACATGAAACAAGAACCTGCGAAATACTGATTATTATTATTATACCCGATAATTTTAATGTTTTCATAAATCGTTAATTTATTAATCGTTAATCGTTTTTCTATGCCTGTACAGACACTGTGCACCGTGTCTCTGCATCGCCGACTGCCTAATTATTCCGTATAAGTCACAGTAAGCGTTCCATTTTGAATCGTATGAGAAATAACATTTGTTCCCAGTAAACCTGCTTGAAAATTAAAAGCAGCAACTATTTCATTATTCAGTTGATTGTGTGAATTTATATAAATAGTTCCCGACTTGGAAACAAATTCTACACTTGATAAAACATATTTAGCTTTTGGTGCAGTAAGTGAATCAAGTGAAAAAGAATCTGATGTTGTAACTGCTTCAGGCAGGGTTATTTCAATATACTCATCTCCGCTTTCGGAGCTTCCTGTAATTATTATCTGGCTACTGAGCTTCACTCCGGTTACTTCATCGGCTACCCATGTTGTAGTTGTATCAATAACAGCAGAAAGTGAATTGTTGTAAATTACACCTGTGTATGGAATGTTATTGAAGACCCCGTTTGATATTGTTTTTGTTCCGATTC
>JACQWN010000574.1:0-5273 GCA_016209245.1 Bacteroidia bacterium | reverse complement strand
TGTTTTTGTTCCGATACCTTGTGCATTAGCATCAAAAGAAAATGTACCTGATAATTTTTTATTAATATAATCGATTGAAGTAAGCAAAACCTTATCATAACTGCCACAGTCCTCATAAATAATGTTCGATTCCTTATAAAAAGCGGTGTTGGCTCCACTTCCTAAAAAATATGTTTGAATATCTGTCCCATCTATCATAAGTTGCATCTGGGAATTGTTACTTTTGAAACCGTTAATTGTAATAATTCCATTATTTACCGTGGCATATCCTGTATCGGCTGTCCATACCGGTCCATTAATTTGAGCATGGAATGTAATGTACTGGTTAGGATTGATTGTAGTATCATATAAAGGATCAGGAATAGGTGTTACATATTCCGGTTCATATTCATAATTTTCAGTATAATTACATCCTGAATAAATTATTAAGAAAAGCAATGAAATGCTGCATACTAGTAATCTGATTATCTTCATAATAAAAACTGTTTGGTTATCAATATATTAGGATTTTATGCTCAATTTCCGCACAAAATTGTAACAAAGGTAAAAAATTTGAATTAAAATAATCTAATTTTGTTGTAGTAAATTGAGAAAATAATTAATTGACATTTCGGACTTCATAATTAAGCGATTTCAATATTCAGATAAAAAACAATATTCAATTTATTTTTTCCTGCAGAAAAAATGTAATATTTTTGTATAGCATTAAATTCAATAGCCCATAGGGCTTCAATATCAATAGAACAAAAGAATAATATGATAATTTTTATCCGTAGGACATTAACAAAGGAGAATAAATTTAGCCTTATTTATACTGATATTTATAAAAATTAATTATCTTTGTATTTTAAAACTATTAAATCTTAATACTATGAAAACATCAATTATTATTGTTCTTATTATGTTTGTTTGGTCTGTTCTGGCTACCAATACAAAAGCCCAGCAAGAAAAACCGTCGGGTAATACCAACGAAAAGACAGAAAAAGCAAAAACTGTAACCCAAAAGGAAGCAGAAGAAAAAGCCGTTAAGCTTGAACAACAGGCGAAAAAAGATTCAACTGTTAAAAAACAAGCTTCTGAAAGAAAAGTTATTAAATCAGCTTCATCTGAACAAAAAGTAAATAAAAGCACGAAGGGCAAAACACAAGGGAAAACAGAAGAACAGCAGACTACCCCGCAAAAGACCCAAGGCAAGACCCAAGGCAAGTCAGAAGGCAGTGCGGCAGGATATACCCCAGGAACCTCACAGGGAAAAACTCAGGGTAATACTGACAATCAGCAAACAACACCTGAAAAGACTCAAGGAAAAACACAGGGGAAAACCGACAATCAGCAGACAACACCTGAGAAAATACAAGGTAATTCAGCAGGAGATAGTATACAATGAAAGAACAAATTTTGTCAGATAGAATCACTGTCAATCCAAAAGTGATGGTTGGCAAGCCGACTATCAGGGGGTTGAGGATCACAGTTGAACAAATTCTAAAGGCTCTTGCTAGCGGAGTTTCAACTCATGAGTTACTTGAGGACTACCCAGAACTTGAACCAGAGGATATTCAGGCTGTTTTGTCTTATGCAGCCGAATTAGAAAGTGAAGAGCAAGTTTTTCAAATAGGTGTTTAATATCGAATAATTTTTGTGTTTTTCAACATGGAAGACTTCGGATAAAAAAATAAGGAAGGCAAAACTAACAGATAATTTTGAAATTCTATCAATTCATAATAATGCCTTTGTTATTTGTACAAACTGCTTGTGCAGAGCGACAAAGTGAAAATCAACAGAGTTTGGTTTCCGATAATGAACGAATTGCTGCAGATAAAATTATTAAACAGCTTGCTAATAGTCAGAATATTTTTTACTCGAAGGTTACGATTGCAGGTGACCTTGATTTTACAAAGGCAATAAAAGAAGCTCCGGAATCCGGCAATTCTCTGAAATCATATATAAATTCCTCTATCACTTTTATTGAATGTATCTTCGAAGGTAAAGTCATTGCATTCCGCAAAGGTGAAAAGGAAGAAAATCATCTGGTAACCTTTGAGCGTAATTTATCAATTATTGATTCGAAATTTTTACAGGATATTGAATTAAAAAATGCTTGTATAAAAGGTGTGATAGACTTCAGCGGTTCATCATTTTTTAAAAAAGCGATATTTGAAGGTTGCTCTTTTACAGGTAACAGTAATAATTTTACTAAAACAAAATATTCTGACGAAGCACGTTTCCAACGAGCTTATTTTTTAAGTGATGTTACCTTTCTGTACGCAGTTTTTGAAGGTGCTGCCGGTTTTCAAAGTGCAGTATTTATGGGTAATGTCCAGTTCGGAGCCACAAAATTCAAACAATATGCCGATTTTAGCAATTTAACAGTTCATAACGGCTATTTTTTTAATTATGCAGAATTTGAAAACAATGTGATTTTTAACAATTCAAGCATTGATAGCAGGGCGGAATTTATGAATGTCGCTTTTAAGAAACAAGCTGAATTCAAACGAATTAAATTTTCAGGTATTACAAAATTCACACAAGCTGTTTTTACCGGTAAAATTGATTTCAGTAACAGTATTTTTTTTACTGGGAAACCGGAAACTACAGGTATTATTAAAAACGATACATTAAATATTATTTTGGAAAATTGCATCTATTTGAATAGCGGTAATTTAAACTTAGAGGATTTCTAATGCCTGTATTCAATACATAAAACATTTGTTACTATTCGGGGTGTTTGTTAAGCGATGATTTTAAAATTGACCTAATTTCTAATTGCTCTAATTGACAAAATAAATGATGTATTGATTATTAATTAAATAACATATAAAATGAGAACAAAAGTACTATTTTTTACTATTCTCATACTGTTATTTTGCACACACATAGCAGTTTACATTCAAAACGTAGCTATAACCGACGATGACGGCTATACTGCCGACCCTTCAGCAATGCTTGATGTAAAATCAATAAACAAGGGTGTTTTATTGCCAAGACTAACCACAGCACAAAGAAGCGCTGTAATTAATCCGGCAACAGGACTTCTTGTCTTTGATACCGACGAAAAAATATTCTATTTTTACAATGGAACTGAATGGATGGACGTTTCTTCCGGTGGTTCAAGCGATATATGGATACTTTCAGGTTCAAACGTACACCTTGCCGATTTCACCAATAAAGTTGGTGTAGGAACAAGCACACCGGCTAATAAACTTGTTGTCAGAGGCGATGCTTCTTCAGGTATGAATGAAGCAATACTTGCTGTAGTGAATGCCAATGGCGATACTCTTTTCGCCGTTTATCCCGAAGGAACAAGAATTTATGTAAAAGACGACCCTGCCCTAAAAGCCGTTGGCAGTCGCAGCGGCTTCGCTGTTGGCGGTTTCAGCCTGACTAAAGGCGCTTTAACAAACGAATATCTGCGAGTGACCCCCGACAGTGTGAGAATTTATATTAAAGATACCACCGGATTAAAAGCATCAGGCAACAGAGGCGGTTTTGCAATTGGAGGCTTTAGCCAGGCAAAAGGAATAAATGACAGCTTATTTCTTTTTTCCGACAGAACCGGCTTTAATGTAACATATCTTTCACAAACAGAGCGCGACGCTATAACAAATCCCCGTATAAGTTCCATTATTTTTAATACAACCGACAGTTGCCTTCAAATATTCCTTGGTTATTGGGAAAGTATATGGTGTACGCCGATGGGTTGTGTATATCCTACAATTCTTACTCAACCGGTAGACGATGAATTAGAGTTCATTTCAGGAGATAGCACAAATTTTACAGTTACGGCGATCGGCTCTAAGATTTATTACAAATGGCAGGAAAGCACCAACGGCGGTTCAACCTGGAAAATGTTGACGAACGGCGGAACTTATCCGCAATATTCTGGCACATATACGAATAATCTTATTATCAGGAATGTACCTTATAACTATAATGGATATAAATACCGTTGTTATGTTTCAAATGCCTGTGGCGATGAATTATCGGCCGCTGCAACGCTTAATATAATTTGCGGTTCAGCACAATTGAAAGACGACCGGGACAGCAGGATTTATAACACGAAACAAATCGGCTCAAAATGCTGGATGGCCGAAAATCTGAATATCGGAACTAAGATAAATTCTACAACCGGCGGACAACAACAAACCAATAACGGTGTAATTGAAAAGTACTGTTATAGTAATAATTTAGCTAATTGCAACACTTATGGAGGCTTATATGAATGGAACGAAATGATGCAGTATACTTCTTCAGATGCCGGGATGACCGGAACAACCAAGGGTATCTGCCCGACCGATTGGCATGTTCCGACACACCACGAGTGGACAACACTTGAAAGAGCAATTTGTACAAGCGGCACCTGTGCTACCGATTTTCCTTATGATTTTACAACAACAGGTTGGCGCGGCACAGACGAAGGCGGTAAGTTGAAAGAAACCGGCACAACTCACTGGGCTTCACCAAACACCGGCGCCACAAACAGCAGTGGCTTTACAGGCTTGCCCGGCGGCTGCCGGTATTACAGCGACGGCACGTTCAACAATTCGGGCAACGACGGCTACTGGTGGTCGGCTACGGAGTACAGTAGCACGAATGCATGGATACACGGTCTGGACTACAGTAACGCCACTGTGGACCGGATCTACTACACTAAGGAGTACGGCTTTTCGGTGCGCTGCCTTAAGGACTAATTGTTGACTATTTGCCCCGCACATAAATTTACCCCGTTGGTTAATAAAAATCTTACGGTGTTTATGTGCGGGGTTTGACAATTTGACAATTTGGGGTTTGGGGCGAAGCCCCGCACATAAATTATTGATTATTCTTGTTTGTTATGTACTATGTTTATATCCTTCAAAGTAAAATGAACAAACAGTTTTATATTGGTTCTACACCCGAACTAAAAAATAGATTATCTGAACATAATGAAGGCAAAGTTCAGTCAACTGCTCCGTACATTCCTTATGAACTCATCTATTTTGAAGGTTACCGTGATAAACAAGATGCTCTAAGCAGAGAAAAAAAATTAAAACATCATGGGCAAGGATTTAGGAGATTGAAGGAAAGATTAAAAAATAGCATTTTACCGTAACAATAATTTATGTGCGGGGAAGCCCCAACAAATTTTTTTTGAAATTTTGTATTTTTGTATTTTGAAATCATAAGTAAAAAATGTCTGGAATCAATATGCTGAAATATGACGCTTCGTTGTCCTGCGGACGAACGAAGGTCGGCCCGACCTCAATTCGTCCGCAGGACAATTGAGCGTCATGTAT
>JACQWN010000158.1 GCA_016209245.1 Bacteroidia bacterium | reverse complement strand
AGTTTGTTTTTCAGGCAATCCGGGCGGGCTTGGATTGGTTTCGTATTCAATAGTAAAATCAACATAAGTATAAAGGTTAATTTTCTTATCAAGTGGTATATATTCCACAGGATAAAAACATAATGTAACAATATGGTAACCGAATGTAATATTATCTTCAATAATTTCAACCAGCTTACCAGGATAAGGATTGTTTGAATTATAAATAGCAGTATCAGGTTCTACAAAATCAGGCGGAGGGCTTCCATCGGTTATCTGAGGAGGTTGGGCAGGATAAATATTAAACAAACCGCTTAATTGTTGAACATTACTATTATTGATAATAACATTTTTAACTTTCATATCAATTGGTATGATATATTTCAGTATTTTAACAGGTAATTGAGGAGCACCAATTTGTTCGGTTGTAAAATTATCGTCAAAATAAAGAAGAACATATCCGTTTTTTGTTTCATAGCTTATTTGACCTGAATTCGTCTGGACAATACCATTGTATTGAGCAAAAACCGATATACTATTAGATAGTACAAAAACGGCAAGTAATAATTTTAGATTTTTCATAATGCTTCAATTTTTAAAATATTAGTAAACAATGATTTTTTCAATATTAGTAAAATTATTAGTACTTATTTTAATAAAGTATATTCCTTTTAAATAACCATTAAAATATATTATTTTATCTGAATTTTGTACTATTTGCTTACTGTATAAAATGCACCCCTGAATAGTACAGATTTCTATTTTATTGTTTATTTCTATATTTGTTAAATAAAATGTTCCGTTATTCGGATTAGGATAAATTATTATTTCTTTTGTTGCTTCCCGATTATTTGTGCCTACCGGATTAACAATTAAATTAATTGGTCTGCGATGCAAGGTTAAACCTGTAACGAGTGTATTTGTTATTGCACATGTATAAATTCCTTCGTCTGAGATATTAGCAGAACTAATCGTGAAATAAGGATTTAATACAGACCCGCTAACAGGCGAACCGTTTTTATACCATTGGTAAACATTATTGGCGCCTCCCACCAGAGCCGAAATAGAAATGTTATCACATTCATCAATTATTGTATCATAAGCATCTAATACACTATCTTGGGGTGCATAGGTAAAAACAGTATCATAAGTTCCACAATTGAAAGAGTCTACTTCAATAAATATATTAGGTTCAATATCTTCAAAAGTAAATTTATTGTTTTCAACTTTAATTTCACACATGGGCGAAAGCGAAGATAAATCAGGTAAATCTGTAAAAGCGTTATTATGGATATATAAGTACCTGATATTTGATAGATTATTAAGCTCGTTTGGTACTGCACCGGTCAAAAAATTATCATTTAGTATTAAATTTTGTAAATTATTCATATTTCCTAATTCAGAAGGTATTGAATTAAACAAATGATTATTATTAATTCTAAGGCTAACTAAATTTGACATACTAGTTAAATAAATTACCTAACTCCGGCGGAATAGGACCTGTTAATTGGTTATTGTGTAACTGTAATACTAGTAGGTTAGATAGGTTACCTAATTCAGATGGTATTGATCCTGTTAATAGATTATTATAAAGATAAATACGTTCTAAACTATCAAGATTTCCTAATTCAGAAGAAATTGTACCAGTAAGATTATTTCCCCAAATAGTTATTCTAATAACTCTATTTTCTGAAATAGTAATTCCATGCCAGGTTGATACCTGGCCGGTAAGCCAGTTGGTATTATTAAACCAGTTGTCACCATCTGTGCTATTATAAAGGGCAACAAGGGCTAATGAGTCTTGTTCTAAGACTTGTGCTTTTGTTTGGTTTGCTGGAAAAATAACAAAAAAAGCAAAGATTAATAATGGTATTAGTTTTTTCATAATTTTTATTTTTTGCAAGATAATAAAAAAAATTAAAATATACATTCTATTTTAAAAATTTTATTTTTCAGCTATTGTTTCCCTTGCATCTATCTTTAAATCAGTATTACCTCCAATGGTATCGTTAATTAGTGTTTCTGAAATATAAAGATGAGATCCTGTAATATTCACAGGTATTAAATCTTCATAAGGAATGTAGTTATGTGCAGTTACAGTTATATCAAGATTACCTGGTGTATTTGGCGCAATATCAAAATCAAATACTTCCTGTGTTCCACTGCTGAATATGGTTTGGTAAGCATAAACTTCGTTTTCTTTGTATAAACAGACCGTAACATCAATACTATCGGTTAAATTACTTACAGTAATAGTAAGGTGATTATTTACATTTGAGATTGTGTCTGTGTTATAGCTTACTATAAAAGTATCAGGCGTGTTAGTCCAGATTGGCATTTCTGGGTCGCCGAGGAGGTTAAATAATTTATCCGAAGGATTACTGGAATTTCCATTCTGACCAGCCTTTACAAATGCAATTCCTAAATAATAACCACCATTGTAATATGGATTATTACCAATGTTATATAGTGAATTGAAAAATGCTTTAAATCGTTTTTTACAAAAATTAGGTGCGCCGGAAGCCATTGCAGAATTCCCCATATATGCAACTCCTGCTCCATTTGGATTATTGATATAATGTTCACCAAAACAATCTTTATTAAATTCATTGGGCTCACAAGATTGATTGAACAATATTTGGTAATGTGGCCCATTTGTTAAAGTATCTACATCTTGCCTGTAAATTAATTCGTGCTGTATTGAAGAAGAAGCACCTATTGAGTATGGATTACCGTGGTCATAATGGCTGATAATATGAAAATAGCCTAACCCTGAGTTACCTCCGTTTTGCATTGCTGCAAGTAAATTCGCTTTATTTAAAATCTCTTCAAAGTTTGAATCTAAAAGGAAATACGGAGTAAATTCATCGTACATTCTCCACGTATGAGCTTTAATATCACTTGATAATGTTGAATCATATACCTCTGTTTGAACTTGTTGTCCATAAGGTTGTGGATCTGGATCTGAATCATCATGTTTATAAGTAGGACCAACCAGTAAAACATTTTTTACATAATCTGTATTAATAGTAGGATTATTTATTTTTTCATATTCAATAACCTTGTTTATAAAAGTTTGTGCTTCTGCAATGTTTTCTACCGAAGCTCTGCCTAAGAAATGTTCAGGATTTTGATCTACAGATTCACTATATTCACCAAAAATATCATTTCCATTAGGGTTCCATATACCTGAAGTTGTTGCATAGTATAAATCAGTTACATTTTTTCCATTATTAAGCCCGTACCTTGCTGGTATAATATTGACATCACCGCCGAGCAATATGAATAAAGATCCCCAGTTTTCATAGGCATCAATAAGGTAATTACGTATTTTTTCAGACAAGTCACAACCAGGATAATTAATTGAAATTTCATCGGTAGTAATAACAATTGCAGGTATTCCTTTTCTGGTTTTCCAGTCGGCTAATACATGGAATGTCTGAACCATATTTTTTCCGTTTAATGTATCCAAATCGTTGCCATCAATATCTCTGTTATTTGTAATGATAACATAATCGGGAATTGTGCCGATTAAAGAAGGGGAAGTTCCAAAATTTAATGATTTTTCAGAAATACTAACAGGAATTATTTGTAAAGCACCACCACCAGAGGTTTCAAAATCATCGGGATTTGTAATTGAAGTTTTTATGAAACTTTTTACAAGTTCATATCTGAACCTACTTTGTTTTTTGGGTAATACTATAGGATCAAGATTATCTACCAATTCAATAGTGAAATTAATAGAAGTGTATAAATTTATTTTCTTCTGTATTGGTATATACTCTAAAGGATAGAACCTGAGTGTAACAATACGGTAACCCATTATAAAATCATCTGTAATAATTTCAACTAATTTATTCGGGTATGGTGTAATAGAATTATATATCGTTGAGTCTGGTTCTATAAATGGCTCATATTTACCAAATATAACCGGAGGCTGTGCAGGGAATATATCATAAGTATCACTTAGTACCTGCTTATTACTGCTATTGATAATCACATTGCTCACTTTTTTATCAACAGGGATTATGTATTTCAATGCTTTTACCGGTAATTGAGGTTTACCGAGTTCTTCAGTAAAATATTCTTCGCTGAATTTAATTACATCATAAGATGATTGTATTTCGCTTGTTATTTCTGAAACATCAGTATTAACAACTCCATTATACTGTGCAATTACTAATCTCAGGCTACCTAAGATCAATATTGTCAATAATAATAAAAAATTTTTCATAATAGTTATGTTTTTAAAATTAATAAATAATGATTTTTTCAGTTTTATTATAATTATTATTTATAAATCTGATATAATATAATCCTTTTGACAATTTGGCTGTGCTTATTTGAATAGAGGTAGTGTTTAAAGTAATATCTTTTTCGCATAGAATTTTACCAGAAATATTTAAGATTTGTAATTTATTGTAATCTTTTAATTCTGAGCCTGTAATACTGAGTATTTCTTTATTTGGATTAGGAAATAGGAGCATTTCATTTCTATTTTTTTTTATATTTTTATTTCCTGTTATTATGCTTCCGTTAGTAGTTTTTAAAATTTCTCCACCCATTCCAACAGCATATCCTGTATCACTATTCGAGAAATAAATACTATAAAATTCCCCATTTATATTATCTTCCTGAATATTCCAATTATTGCCTCCATCTGATGTATACATTATTATACATTTAGGGTACCATTCATCTGTAAACCCTATAACCCTAAATTAACACCTAATTGTTAATAACTATGTAAAAAAAATTTTTTTAATTACTTGAAATTAAGTATTTT
>JACQWN010000573.1 GCA_016209245.1 Bacteroidia bacterium | reverse complement strand
CCGAACGGAGTGAGGAATCTATTTTTTTCGCCACAGGTTATTGAAAAGTTACCGAAAAGGAAGGTATATTTCTGGTTTTCAATGAGATAATATCTTCGTCTATATAAAAAAAATCGTCATAATATCGGTTAGCAAAACATAATGTACCAGCGTGAGAATATTCTTTTTAACAATTTATCGGGCTTATTTTTTATATTTGTAAAATTTTAACCTGAATAATTTATATAACGCAGGTTAACCTATTTAAATTAACAATAATTCGTATTTATATCTCACTTAAAGTATAATAACGAATTTATTTACAAATTGAAAGCATAGTAATGAAAAAAGATGAAATATTTTCAAATATTATTGAAGTAGGTAAAAATTGTAATGTTAAGAAAATAATACTTTTTGGTTCTCTCGCTAAAAAAATTGATACAAAATATAGCGATATAGATTTAATTTTTATATTTGATGAAGTAAAAGATAAATTTATAGATAGACCCGCAAAATATCTGAATTTATTATATAAAAAAAATTCGGGATATGATATAGATTTATTCGTATATTCTGAATCTGAATGGAATAATATTATGGTTAATAAGCCATTTATTAATGAAATAAAAAAGGGAGGAATATTATTATATGAACAGCGAGCATTTCAAAAAAGAAGCTGAGAGATGGCTCCTTCAAGCAGAAGATGACATAGAAGCGGTAGAAGGTTTAATAAAAATCAGAAAATTTGCACAAGCATGTTTTTTATCTCAACAAGTATTTGTATTAGATTAATATGATAATTATTTTTGCGGCTGTACGTTATTATCAGAAAAGCAAATAATTAATGAAATTCCTTATAATCATATTAACAATTATTATTGCTGTCCCAACAACTTATCCTCAAAGCAGAAAAATAAACAAATCGAGGATTGATTTTGGACCTTTTGGCGGAGCTGCATATTACTATGGTGAGATTAATCTTTCAAGACCATTCTATTCTCCTATGCCAGCTGGCGGTATTATTGCACGCTGGCCTCTTAATACAAGATATGCTGTCAAAGGAGATTTAATCACTGCTTTATTACAGCTCAACGATAATGATTTCAGCTCTTCTTATAAAATTGAAAGAGGCCGCTCAGTCAGCACTTATATTATTGAGCTGGCTGTTATGGCTGAATTTAATTACTTACCATATATCGAGGGCAGTGAAGATAATTATTATACCCCATATGTAACAGCCGGCGCAGCAT
The DNA here is from genome assembly GCA_016209245.1 of Bacteroidia bacterium. Taxonomy (GTDB): domain Bacteria; phylum Bacteroidota; class Bacteroidia; order Bacteroidales; family BM523; genus JACQWN01. The sequence goes on along the minus strand of JACQWN010000573.1, from coordinate 1,788 downwards.
GCTTTTATTTTTCTGATGCTCCGTTTCCTGTTCAACCGGCAATTCCTTTCGGAGCAGGTTTTAAATATTCTGTTTCTGAATTGCTAAACATATCAGTGGACTGGACTTTCAGAAGGACATTCACCGACCGGCTTGACAACCTTTCAGGTGTTGGAGAGGAAACCCTACATTATAAACAGATTGCATTTTTTTATAATAAAGATTGGTATTCAATTGCCGGCATCGGTGTAACATTTAAAATTCCTTTAAAAGAACCTAGATGTATGCTAATTAACTAGAGAGGTGACGATAAAAGAAAAACTTATATTAAATAAATTACCGCGCCATATTGCCATTATCATGGATGGAAATGGAAGATGGGCCTTGCAAAAAGGAAATTCCAGAATCTTCGGGCATAAAAACGGTGTGAATGCCGTCAGGAATGTTGTTGAAGCTTGTGCTGAGCTTCAAATCGAATATTTAACCTTATATGCTTTTTCTACTGAAAACTGGTATCGTCCGAAAACTGAAGTCAATGCTCTTATGTCATTACTGATTTCCGCTCTGAATACAGAAATAAAAAAATTAATTAAAAATAATATAAGGTTGCTTACCATTGGAAATCTTGAAGATTTGCCACAAAGAGTTTATAAAAAACTTTCCGAGGCGATTGAAATTACTTCAAAAAATACAGGCCTTTCATTAATATTAGCTTTAAGCTACAGTGCACGTTGGGAAATTACAAACGCTGCAAAAAAACTTGCTGAAGATGTAATAAATAAAAAAATAAATATCGGTAATATATCCGACAAAGAATTTGAAAATTATCTGACTACTGTAAATATACCTGATCCTGAACTTTTAATCAGAACCAGCGGAGAATACCGCATAAGCAATTTTTTACTTTGGCAAATAGCATATTCCGAATTATATTTCACAAAAAAATTATGGCCTGATTTTTGCAAAGACGACCTCTACGAAGCTATATATGATTATCAGCAAAGAGAACGAAGATTTGGCAAAACCAGCGAACAATTAAAAAATCAAGTGAATGAATAAGCTTCGACTTTCTTTTATTACAGGGTACAGCTTTCTATTAATTTTCAATGCCTCATCACAATATCATATCGGTGATACTCTTCAGATAGATTATAGCTATCAAAAGGAATATGAAATAGGAGGAATCACAATATCAGGAATTAAATATCTTGACAAAGATGCTTTATTACAGCTTTCCGGACTTAATCCGGGAGATATTATCATGGTACCGGGTGAAGAAATTGCGGATGCAATCAGAAAATTATGGAAACAAAGTCTTTTTTCCGATATACAAATTTCTGTAACGAAAATAATTGGAAATAAAATCTTTCTCGATATTTTTCTTCAGGAACAACCGCGTCTCTCAAAATTTACATTCTCAGGTATGAAAAAATCCGAGGTGGACGATATCCGCGAAAAGCTAAAGCTTACAAAAGGCAGACAAGTGACTGAAAACCTGCTTAACACTATAGAAAATAAAACCAAAGATTATTTTATTGATAAAGGTTTTTTGAATGCAACGGTAAATATTATTCAGGAAGATGATACGGCATTGCTCAACAATGTAATTCTTAATATTAATATTGAGAAAAGAAGCAAGATAAAGATTAATAATATCTTTGTCAAGAATACATAGTTTATCAGTAAGTGCTAAGATTTTTTGACAGGTTTGCAAACCAAACAATAGCTGTTTGATATTTTGTGTATAATGAACAATTTCTTGAATTGTTTCTACCGAAGTGATAATCTGAATCTCATTGTCTTGACAAT
>JACQWN010000572.1 GCA_016209245.1 Bacteroidia bacterium | reverse complement strand
TGGGGGGGTAATGATAACGGGACAATAAATATTACGGCTTCAGGCGGTACTTCGCCATATACATATCTATGGAATGACAGCATTACAACTGAAGACCGCATAGGATTAGCCGCTGGAACTTATTCGGTAGTGGTTACAGATTCAAGTGGATGTATTGATTCGTTAACAGCCATTACCCTGACGACAAATATAAACGAAGCTACTACTATCAAATCTATTGCTATCTATCCAAACCCGACCAAAGCCATACTGCATATTGACAATGCTGCAAATGCAACCATTACAATTTACGATATGTTAGGTAAAACTATTGCAGGTGTTAAAAAGACAAATGAAAATACAATTTTCGACCTGTCGAAGAAACCTGAAGGAGCTTATTTTGTTAAAATAGTTACTAGCGATAAAATAATTACCCGCAAAATTATTTTAACACAATAATTTTTGAAAATTTTATAAATCAAAAACGGAATGTAGAGATGTTGCATGCAACGTCTCTACATTCCGTTTTTATTTTATAAATTTATTTATAAGATGCGAACTTTTTTGTTTAATGAAATTATTTTTGGGCCAGTAAATAGCCGCCGACTAGGCATATCTCTGGGTATCAATTTGCTACCGGCTGGATTCAAATTATGCACTTTTAATTGCTTATATTGTGAATGTGGATGGACACATGATTCTAAAGATATACATAAAGCATTTCCACCACGCAAAATTGTTTATGATTTCCTTGAACAAAAACTTCGTCTTCTGAAAGTTCATAAATATTCCATTGACACAATAACCTTTGCCGGAAACGGTGAACCAACCCTGCATCCTGAATTTGCCGGTATCATCGGCGATGCAATTCAGATTAGAAATACACATTACCCTGGCGTGAAAATAGCTGTCCTTTCAAATGCTTCGACCATTCGCAAAGAAGAAATATTTCAAGCGTTGAAAAAAATTGAATCAAATATTTTGAAGCTGGATTCGGGAAAAGAGGAAACAATCAGATTGCTCAATAACCCTAAAAATGATTTTAATTTACATGAAACAATTAAATATCTGACTCGTTTTAACGGTGATTTTATATTACAAACAATGTTTGTCCGGGGAAATTATCAAGGCAAAATCATAGATAATACAACCACAGAAGAAATTGAAGCATGGCTTGAAGCTCTGAAAATTATTCACCCAAAACTTGTCATGGTTTATACTTTTGCAAGATTGACCCCGCATAATGAACTTTCAAAGGTGCCGGTGCATGATTTAAATATTATTGCAGATAAAGTAAAAAAAATAAATATTAATGTTCAGGTTTTCGGATAGACTATCGAATTCATTGTTATGGACATGGAATTAAAGTAGTGACCAATCCACCACCATTGGCTACTGTTACTCTGTAGCAACTGCCGTCAGGGGAACGCAGAATAACGCCTTGTCCTATGGTACTAAAATAACCATCACCGCCTTCTACTTGTAGCTTTGAATTTGGTCCCGCCGTTCCGATGCCGACATTACCGCCCATAATAGCCATCGTATTTGCTTGTGATACCACAGTTCCGGTTTGATCATTCAGTGCAATTGCAATCGAATATTCTCCCTGGGCCGTTATCCCTCTCCCTGTTGCGATTGAAAAGTTGCCAGATGCGGTTGTGGAGAACCCTATTGCGGTTGAAAAGCCGCCAGATGCAGTAGTGAGTTCCCCCATTGCGGTTGAGGCCTCGCTAAGTGCAGTTGTGTAGTACCCCATTGCTGTTGAGCCATTGCCAGATGCAGTTGTGCCACGCCCTATGGCAGTTGAGTACAAGCCAACATTTGTATCATCCCACTGAGTGCCATCCACGTCACCCGCCCTGAATGCCGCTTTCCGTGGATACCAGACAAACCTTGTCCCCGCCCCACCGGTGGACAAGGTAGCGCCGTTATCCAAAGTCCCTATCCCCAGTATCCCACCGTCAGGTGTTGCTGTGCCTTTATCCAGAGTAAGTCTAAATTCAGGTGTCGTCGTCCCGATGCCGACGCTACCGGTTGTACCTACACCAGTTGAGGGTCCAACAAATAGGGTTGGAATATCGCTGTTGAATCCAACCATAAGAGAACTGGCAGTATTGTTGACAAGATGATTGATATCGTCTACTCCCTGACCAAGAACGATGGTATTTGCTGCAGTGCCCGCAGTTACATATTGACCAATTGCGGTTGAGCGGTGTCCGCTTGCGGTTGTGTAATTCCCCATTGCGGTTGAGGAATTGCCAGATGCGGTTGCCCAATCCCCAATTGTGGTTGAAAAGTGGCCAGATGCGGTTGTGGCATACCCCATTGCGGTGGAGGAACTGCCAGATGCGGTTGTGTAATTCCCCATTGCGGTTGAGGAGCTGCCAGATGCGGTTGTGGTATGCCCCATTGCGGTTGAGTACCAGTCAGATGCAGTGGTGCCATTCCCCATTGCGGTTGAGCGGTTCCCGCTTGCGGTTGTGCTATACCCCATTGCGGTTGAGTAATACCCAATATTTGCCTCATTCCACTGATTTCCATCTGCATACCCCGCCCTGAATGCCGCTTTCCGTGGATACCAGACAAACCTTGTCCCCGCCCCACCGGTGGACAAGGTAGCGCCGTTATCCAAAGTCCCTATCCCCAGTATCCCACCGTCAGGTGTTGATGCGCGTTTATCCAGAGTAACTCTAAATTCAGGTGTCGTCGTCCCGATGCCAACATTACCGCCGGCTTTTATTCTAATAGTCTCTGAACCATTGGTTTTAATAACAAGGTCGGTACTGTCGGTAGTGCCCAAAAAGTTGGTTCCTGCCGTAGTTCCGGAGTTCCCTGTAAGCGCCCAGCCGGAATTATTTGAAAACAATTGAGTCCAGACCGGCGATGCAGGTGAACCTGAATTGTAATAAAAACCGGATGCGCCATCGGTTTGGTAAATCAATAACCCTGTTGCAGGCGAAACAATTGCGGTTCGCTCCACTTCAGTCAGCCGTGGTATAAGTATGCCTTTATCTGTCGCTTTTATGTCCAGCATTGCCGACGAATTAGCAGTATAGGAGTCATCATCTGTAATCGCTACGTTTTGCGCTATTGACATCCTGTTTACAATAGTAATCACTACCATAAACATCAGGAATCTGAGGTTGTTTGTTTTCATAATGATTTTTAATTTTTACGGATTAATCTGTATTTTTCAAAAAATTCCAATTTTTGTAACTATTCACCCCATCGAAGTACGAAAAAAATACGAACTTACGAACTACGAAAAAGTAACTGTTCGTAGTTCGTAAATTCGTAAAAAATTCGTAATTCGGTGGAATAATAAAAATAAACCATAGAGGTGAATAGTAACCAATTTTAATTTGACAAATATAACTAAAATTAGAGTAATCTCAAATCCTAAATCCTAAGCCCCATTACCGTAATATCATCCCTTTGTTCATAATTATTACTTTGCCCGGGGTTCATCCACTCAGCAAGCGCTTTTTCAATTGTCTTTCCTTGTTCGGACATGCCTAAATCATATGTTTGAACTAATAGTTGACGAAATGATTTGTATGAAAATTTTCCGCCTGATTTACCGCCAACCTGATTAGGAAATCCGTCACTAAATAAATAAATAAAATCGCCTGTTTTTAACCTGATATCAGTATTTGTAAAATTATCCATTTTAATATAAACTGAAACAGGCATTTTATTGCCTTTTATCTCCTGTAATGGAAAGTCTTGGCCGGATATTTCTGCTTTGATAATATACAATGGATTGTTGGCTCCGGCAAATCTGCACAGTTGTTTTTTTTGATTAATCAGACAAAGAGCTATATCCATTCCATCCTTGATTGCTGATGTTAACGAATGTATATTTCTACCTAGTTTACTGACGGGGTGCCTTGAAGGCATTGTGCCACTAACGACCCCGTGACTACCAGTCACCCCGTCACTAAGACAGATATTATCATCTTTTCCGAACTGATGAAGGGCTAAAATGATCTTTTCCCTAAGTTCATCAAGGATCTCACCCGCTTTTGTTTCATAGATTTTATCTGATGAAATTTTATTTATTATTTCATGGAGCATGGCAATTCCAAACATGCTCATAAATGCACCCGGCACCCCATGTCCTGTACAATCGGCAACTGCCACTATAATCAAATCCTTTAACTTATGAAACCAGTAAAAATCGCCTGAAACAATATTTTTAGGACGGTAAATTATAAAATACTCTCCAAGAATTTGTTCCGCATATTCCTTTGTTGGCAGAATGGCTCTTTGTATGCGTTTTGCATAATGTAAGCTATCTGCAATATTTTCTTTTTGCTCTTTTATCAGGTCTCCCTGAAGTATAATTTCATCTCTTTTTGATGATATTTCCTCATTTCGTAGTTTCAGCTCTTCATTCTTCTTTTCGATTTCATTCTTTTGGGATTTTAAAATCAGATTTTTATGACGGATTTTATTGAAGCTAAAAAAAATCACGAAAAAAAATAATAACAAGAGAATAAATCCTATTAATATTAGAATATATATCATACAAATAAAATTCTGATGAAAATTTGCGGTAATGTAAGGAAGAACGGCTGTTCATCTCTACATTCTCGCAAATTTCTTATTTTATGCGCCATATTTTTCGATGATTTCCTGTTTTGATTTACCAAGAATATCATATTTTTTGCCAACTTTAATAAAAGCGTCAAGGGCTTTATCAAGGTGGTGAATTTCATGGGCAGCGGAAATCTGTGTTCTTATTCTTGCCTGTCCTTGCGGAACAACCGGGAAAAAGAAGCCAATTGCATATATTCCTTCTTCATACAGGTCTTTTGAAAAATCCTGAGAAAGTTTCGCATTGAACAGCATTACCGGAACAATTGGAGTATCGCCTGCTTTAAGAATAAAACCTGCTTTTGTTAAGCCATTGCGCCAGTATTCTGCATTTTTTTCAAGTTTGTCCCTGCGTTCAGTGCTTGAAGATAGAATATCAAGAACTTTTAATACACCGGATACTACAACCGGAGCAACAGTATTTGAAAAAAGATAAGGTCGTGCTTTTTGTCGGCACAGTTCTATAATTTCTTTCCGTCCTGCAATGCATCCGCCTGAAGCCCCGCCAAGTGCTTTACCAAATGTAGTTGTAATAATATCAACTCTGCCCATTACACCTTTATATTCATGAGTTCCTCTTCCTGTTTTTCCTATAAAGCCAGAAGCATGACTATCATCTATCATTACCAGGGCATCATATTTTTCTGCTAAATCACAAATCTCATCAAGTTTTGCCATGTCGCCATCCATACTGAATACTCCGTCTGTTGCTATCATACGGAATCTGCATTTTTGACTTTCTTTAAGACATCTTTCAAGCCCTTTCCCTGATTTTCCTGTTTCCCGAACTATTTCTTCTGCATCTCTCATATCAGAATGATTATAAATCAACCGCTGTGCCTTGCAAAGACGGATACCATCAATAATTGAAGCATGATTCAAAGCATCTGTAATAATTGCATCTTCCTGACCTAATAATGCCTCAAAAACTCCGCCATTAGCGTCAAAACAAGAAGAAAAAAGAATCGTATCGTCTGTCCCTAAAAATTTGGAAACCCTTTTTTCAAGTTCTTTATGTATATCCTGTGTTCCACATATAAAACGAACTGAAGACATTCCATAACCGCGAACGTCCAAACCTTCATGCGCCGCCTTCACAACTTCCGAATGGCTCGAAAGCCCCAGATAGTTGTTTGAGCACATGTTTATAACTTTTTTTATTGAAGCCCCCGTGGGGAATTCAACCTCAATATCAGCCGACTGGGCAGAATGTATAAATCTCTCCTGCTTAAACAATCCAGCATTCTGAATTTGTTTTAACTGCTCCTGATATAATGTCCTGACTTTATCACTATAAGCCATAATTTACCTCCAAAATTTTTCAGTCTTTCATCATATGATACAATGTTTGACATTTTTTTAATATTTAATAGCTAAATAATTAAATTTTATTTGCCCAAAAATACATAATTTTATGTAAGTTTGCAAAAAAAATATTTATGCCTAATGATTCAGACACATTTAACACAATAAAATTTGTTGCAAATACTTTATTCCCCAATTGCAAAGTTTTACTATTTGGTTCAAGGGCAAAGCAGGTTTTTTTCTACTGTATTTTTCTTCTCAATAATTTCTTTTTCCTTTCATTCTGTCAGCAAAATTTATTTGCTCAGTATTCTGATAGATTAATTTATAATCATGAAATGACAGTTCCTGTTATTGAAATGCCATTCATTGATACAAAAAAATTACTCGCTGAAGATATTGAAAATTCAAAGGAGCATGGATTCCCGTTAAAATTTGGGTATATGTTCGATACTAATATCAGTCTGATTGGACACGGACAAAAAATTACATTATCTGACAGCTCTCAGGCAGAGATTCTTAAAATCAAATCTGCTGACGCTTTTTCCATTAATTTGATTTTTAATAATTTTTATTTGCCTGAAGGTTCTGAGCTATTCATATTTTCAGAAGACAAGAGCATGGTTTTAGGTCCTTTTACCACCCGTAATAACCGCTCAAGCCGGCGATTTTCAACCGGTCTGGTAAAAGGAGATGTAATTATTCTTGAATATCACGAACCCTTGAATGTATTAAGTCATGGAACAATTAATATTTCCGGTGTAGTGCATGGATACCGGAATTCCTTTGAACAAAATAACCGGCTGGGCGATTGTTATATTGACATTAACTGCCCGCTTGGAGCAGAATGGCAAACGGATAAAAGGGCTGTCGCCAGGTTGGCTATGAGTATATATTGGTGCAGCGGCGCTTTAGTAAATAATACACGACAGGATGGCAGGCAGTTTTTTTTAACTGCCAATCATTGCTGGGAAGCTAATGAAACGGTGGAAGACTGGCAGTTTTATTTTAATTATGAAGCGGATGACTGCGGGGGCTATGCTACATCATTCAATTCAGTGGCAGGAGCTGTGCTGCTGGCAAGAAACCCCGCTTCCGATTTCTGCCTTGTTGAAATTACGGAAGATATTCCCTCATCCGAACAACCGTATTTTGCCGGATGGTCGAATATTGACGAGCCATCCGATTCGTCGGCTTGTATTCATCACCCCGCCGGTTCAACTAAAAAAATTTCTTTAAATTATGATTCTGTGGTTAGTGCTACATGGGGCAGCCCGGCGGGAAATCATTGGATGGTTATTGATTGGGATACTTCTTCGACCGAAGGCGGCTCATCAGGTTCCCCATTGTTCAATAAAAATCATAACATTATCGGACAACTGCACGGCGGAAATGCTTTATGTGAAAACGACCTTGACGATAACTTCGGCAAGTTTTCACTTTCGTGGGATTATGGAGGCAGCGCTTCATCGCGGCTTAAAGAATGGCTCGACCCCGACAATTCAGGAATACAAACCATTCATGGTTATGACCCGGAATCACCAACTCTTTCATCCGACGCTCAACTTTTTGAAATAATATATCCTTCCGCTTCATACTGTACGGGCTGTTATGATATTCCTGCTGTTGTAATCCGCAATACCGGCGCCCAAGAACTTTCATCACTGGAAGCGAATCTTCTGTTTAACAACGAGCAATTATTTACACAAATATGGTCAGGATCATTGTTGTACAATGAAATCGATACTGTTTTTTTCCCGCCGGTTTCATTTCCCGCCGGCACTTCCCAAATAAAAGCATGGATATCTTTACAAAACGGGCTCCCCGATGAATTCAGGTATAACGATACTTTAAATCAAGCTGTAACAGGCGTTCAGGGTCAGCTTTTTTTACTTGATATATTAGGCAGAAAATATTATGAAGATGAAATAACATGGTCAATAAAAAATTCGCTGAACCAGGTAATTTATTCAGGGGGTCCATATTCCACACCTTATCCTTATGTTCAGTTGCACATCGCAGAACAGTTCTGCCTGACTTCAGGGTGTTATTCATTTACTATCCAGGATAACAACTGCGGTGGAACAGTGCCCGGATCTTATATATTTATCAATGCAACTACCGGCGATACTATAGGTTCTGGCTGTCACACAGGTATAGCCGAAACAATTCCCTTTTGTGCGGATAGTTGCTCTCAGGCACCTGTAATTTACGGTCCTGATACAGTTTACGTTCCTGATACAGTCATTTATACTGTTTTTTATAATCCCGGTTCAGTCTATAATTGGCTCGTCACAGGCGGAACGGTTATTTCAGCTCCTGCTTTCGATACAATTTTAATCAGTTGGGATTCAGCCGGTTTCGGAACGGTTTCCGTCAGTGAAACAAATATTTACGGCTGTACAAGCATTTCAAATGAATTTCCGGTCATACTTCTGTGGGCTACGCGTTTTAATCAAAAAAACAAAGCAAAAGAATTTTTATTATACCCCAATCCGGCCTGTGATAAAATTATTTTATCAATTAATACCCTTGAAGAAAATTTCATTCTTGATTTTTATACTATCCAAGGCAGGAAAATTAAGAGCGATATTCTTTTAAAAAATACAAATACTATTGATATTTCTGAACTTTGCAGCGGTTTTTATATCTTAAATCTTAATGGTGAAACAATTAATCGTAAAATTATTTTAATGATACTCCGGTAGCATCATGTAAATATCAAAGATAAATAATATTTCACCTCCAAATCCGAAATTCTAATATAATAACCTGAATAATTCTTAAATCTGGTAAATTTATATTACTATTTTATTGAAACGCAATAGTAGTATCTATTCCTTCGAAATATTTTAATACAGATCTTCTTATACTGTCTTTCTGCTCCTCTGTCAGATTTTCTTTATATTCATAAATAGCATCTTCCCAATCGCCGTACATAGGATTTGGCAGAATAATAAATATAGAACCAAAGTCGTCTTTGTGTTTGTCCACAAGGTCAAAACCAAAATCTTTTCCACGTTGTTCAAAAATATTAGAAAAATCAACAAGATTATCACCGAGCAGCAAAATAATTGTATATTCCTTACCAATAAATTTTCTTCTGCCTTCCTTGCTTTTTTCATTTTCCTTAAGAAGCGCATATTTTTCTTCAGCATTGGGAAATCCTTGTGATTTAAGATTATTAAGCGTAGCCGTCAATTCGATTTCTTTTTTACGGTTCGAGATATAAAATATTTCAACGCCTCTTTTTTTTGCATAATTTAAAAAATCAACAGCCCCTGCGATAGCTCTTGCATCACATTTTTTTGTCCATTGGGTCCATACAGAAGCATCAAATATCTTGCTATTTTTTATCATAAATGCTTCAAACGGGCTGTTGTCAAAAACCGTTTCATCTATATCAAGAATAATAGCCGGTTTTTCCACCGGTTTCAATAAAGCTAAATTTTTTTCCAGAGCATAGTATGCCAAATTATATGACTGATAAGCCAAGGCTCTCATTTCCGCCGATTTCTGATACCAAAGCACCGCCATGAGAAGCTGATCGCCATAATTGCTTTTTAGTTGATTAACAGATTCAATTTTGTTGGTAAGCTCAGGTTTCTGTTCATTAAAATTACTTCTTTTGCACGAGAAAAATAATGTGATTATTAGGAATAGTAAAATTATTAATTCTTTTTTCATCTTGAACAAATCACTATTAATTCATTTGATATTATTCAATAATCCATTCTGCCTCGAAATATTCTGGAAGATTCATGCTACAGTTTACAACAGCTAAAATTGTAACCTTTATCGGAGAATTAATTGGATTATAAATAATTCTGTAATTTCTAAAAATTATTTCTCTAAGAAAATTTAAAGATGTATCTTCAAATTCCGGAACCTTTCTACCGCTTAAAGGAAATATTGATAATTGCCCTTCGGTTGCAAGGGTTAATTTTTGAACAAAACGGAAGGCATAAAATTCAGAATCCTTTGCAATATAATTATAAATATTCTGAAGATTTAAAGAAGATCTTTCTGACCATACTACCTCTGTCGCCATTGTTGAATTCTTTTTAAGAGTTCGGTAGTAGAGATTAACTTTCCTTTTTCTTCATCTTTGAACCCCTCCAGAACTTGTGCCATTAAATGAATTTGATACATAATCTCTTCCAATGTAGTATTTTCAGGTAAAGATTTTATTACATTGATAGATAAATTTTTAAGTGTTTGCATATAATTAATCTATTTTTTACAAAATTATTAATTTTTTGGCAATTTACACAACTTCAACAGTATTTTTTTGCAAATATGATTGTTATACTGCAAACGGGATAAATTTCCGCAATGTATTAAGTTGGTGGCGCCAAAGGCG
>JACQWN010000244.1 GCA_016209245.1 Bacteroidia bacterium | reverse complement strand
AAAACTAAAGCCATGTCCGAACATCTAATAATAAATCAATTATTTCTATTGCCCGAAACATTAAAACAAGAAGTATTGCATTATATTCAGTATCTTATAAATAATTACCATAAGCAAACTGATTGTAATCAACAAGTTACTAAAAAAAGAACATTAAAAAACCAACATTTGGAAGCTCAAAAGGGAAATATGTATTAGCGCCTGATTTTGATGAACCACTTGATGATTTTAAAGAATATATGAATTTTATCATAGAGACCCCTTCGATAGAATTATCATTGCCCAAGCAGAAGTAGAAAACATGCAAATTATTAGCAAAGATGAAATATTTGATAAATATTTAACAGGATTGGTAAAACGCATTTGGTAATAATGTTGATTAAATACGTACACCAATGACTGTAATATCATCAGTCTGTTCAAAATGTTTCCCCGTTGCAGGATTAATAAATGCTTTCCATTCTTCGATTGTTTTATCAAGAACCTCCGCTTGTTCTTGCATTGATAATTTTTGATTTTTCATTAATAATCGTTTTAAAGGTCTGGACATAAATTTTTTCCCCCTTTCACCACCGAATTGATCAGCATATCCGTCTGAAAATAAGTAGAAAGTATCGCCTGGTTCAATATCTACTTCAAAATTCTGGAATGGTTCCATAATAATATGTATAGCTACAGGCATCTTATTTCCTCTTATTTCCGTAATAGCATCTTCAGGATTATCAAGAATATCTATCCTTAAAATATTTTCATGTCTTATGAGCCAAAGCGGGTTATACGCTCCCGCAAACTGTAATTTTTTTGTTTCTGTATCCATCACTGCCAAAGCTATATCCATACCATCTTTCTGTTCGCCTGATATACCTTTTTGACGCAGGGAATCAATTACATGCTGGCGTAAATGATTTAATACATCGCTCGCTTTGGTAACCTCTTCTTTTCTGACAATCTCATTTAAAAATGAAATGCCGAGCATACTCATAAAAGCGCCAGGAACACCATGTCCGGTACAGTCGGCAACAGTTATTATAAAATATTTTTTAACATTTGCAGGGCTATTTCTTTCTGCTTCTGAACGGAAAGGTCATAAAGAAAGGAAATTTCTTCTTCCGCTTTCTTAATCTTAGTAATATCAGAATCAATTGCGACAAATTTCCTGATAGTGCCATCATCATTGAGAACCGGAGTTAAAGTTGTCTGAATCCATAGTTCTTCCCCTGTTTTTTTCTCTGTTTGTGTGACATATACAACTGATTTCCTGTGTTCAACACATTCATTTATCATTTCCGGCAATTGAGGATTACTGCTTGTCTCAATAAAACCGGTTCCTTTTTCTTTTTTATATTCCTCAAATGTATAACCTGTCATCCGGACAAAACCATCATTTACCCATTCGATTTTCAAATCAGGGCCTGCAATAATAACCGAATTTTCTGTCTCGCTGGCAACAATGGATAATTTTTCCAGTTCGATTGCCTGTTTTTCAATTTCATCCTTTTGCTGCTGTATTTGTTTTGTTCTGATTCTGACTTTTTCCTCCAGAATTTCCTTTTCTTTGCGTAAAGAGGCTTCTCTCCGTCTGATATATAAATAAATAAGGATGATTAGGGTGACTACACATAAAGTAATGAACCACCATGTTTTCCAGAACGGAGGATTAATAGTAAATTTAAAAGTAGTGGGGATATCATTCTCAATACCATCTTTGTTTATTGCTTTAACGGCAAATTCATAATTTCCGGCAGGAAGGTTCGTATAAACCGCCTTATTATCTTTCGTTTCAGGAAACCAATCCGTGTCAAATCCAATAAGTCTGAATTTGTACCTGACCCTATCCGGCAATGCAAAATTCGGTGCATAATACTCAAAGGTTATATGATTTTTGTTATGGGGCAGAGCTAAATTAATCGGTAGAAATGTTGTCGAATCAATACCTGCGGAATACCCGGATAAATCTATTTCTTCATTCTTTATTTTGATCCCCTTTATGATAGTTTTAAGTTTTGTATCTGATATTTTATCTCTTTCGGGTATATATAAAGCAAGTCCGTTAACCGTGCCGACCCAGATTCTTCCGGCAGTATCGTTTGCAAAAGAATTAATATTACATTCTATACCGTAAAAACCTTCATCAGCACCATAATTTTTTATTGAATAAGATGTGTCATTAAAAGTTTCTTCAATATCCAGTTTATCAATTCCGATATTGGAACCAATCCATAAATTATTATCCAATATATCAATAAAATAGATATTATCTGATGATAGTCCATCCTTTTTTGTAATATTTGTGAAAACTCCATTTTCGTAATAAAAAATACCCTGACCTGTAGCAAACCATAACCTGCCGAATTTATCCTGCTGAATGGTTTTGACTTTTCCATCTATAAATCCGTTAGCCGAAGTGAATTTAATCAATTTGTCGTTATGGTATTGTATGGCGCCTTTATCAGTAGCAAACCAGATATCACTATTATGGTCTTCAAAAACGTACCATATCTCATAGTTCTTGATTTCATGAATAACCATCCCCAAATCAGTAAATTCTTTTCCGTCAAAATAACATACGCCCTTTGAGGTTCCGAACCATATTTTCCCTTCAGAATCCTGGTTGATTGCATTTATTGTTTTATTTGGAATACCTGGGACGACAAATATTCTATTTTTAGCTATATTGGTATTTTCCCGTGTATAATAATAAATTTCCCCATTGTTAATTTTGACTATTCCGTTTTTTGTACCAATCCATATTTTCTTTTCGCGATCTTCGAAGATTGTCCTGATATTGTTTGAAGGAAGCAGTATGTCGCTTCGTTTGTTAATATTCCTGATTTTTTTTATTGAATAATCGCTTCGCGTTTCATAATATGATAATCCATTAACATTGCTGCCAATAAGAAGTTCGCTGGTTGATAATCTGCATATTGCCGTAATGTTGCCGTCATCTACATTTGACGATTCATTGTAATACAGGAATGGTTTTTCAGTATATTTATATAACCCGTTTTCTGTACCAACAAAGATATTGTTTTCAAAATCTTCATAAAGAATCCAAATTAAGTTTTCCTTTTTTAAATTGATGAAATAGTTAATTTTCAGTTGTTTCGTATAATCAATCTTTTCAATAATACCATACTGGTAACCAATCCATAGTTCACCGGATTTTGTTATTAAAGCACTTTTTATTGTCGAGATTCCCCGATTTTTCGGATTGAATTCACATATTTTGCCGTTTTCTAAATAGTTCAGCCCAACCTCTGTTCCTATCCATATTTTCCCAGTAGTATCCTCAACAACTGCTCTTACAATATTAGTCAATAAACCGTTGTCAGTATTATAATGAATTAGCTTGTTATCCTTCAGACAAAAAACACCGCTACCAAAAGTTGCTATCCAGACATTATCCTTACTGTCAATAAAAATATCATAAATAATGGTATTGGAGAGGTCATCATTATCCGTACCCACAAGAATTTCTCCATGAAACCCCAGCTCGACAGCATATACTACGTTACCTGACAATCCTTCGCCGGTAGTAATATAACGGAATTCTTTGCCATCATATATATTTAGACCGCCGCCGTTAGTGCCTATATATAAATAGCCGGAAGAATCCTGACAAATATCCAAAACCTGAACTTCACTCAATCCCTCTTTTAGTGAGTAATTCTGAAGGACGTCCTGACTCCTTGAAATACAGGTTACAAAAAATATTATTAAATAGACTAAAAATCGTTTCAATTTTATACTTTTAGTATTTATACTAAATCTATGAAGTGTAAATTAAAAATCCCGTATCAACAATTATCGGGTAATATGAACCAGAGGGAAGTCCCTTGCTTTCAAACGACAACCCTCGATGGGTTGGCGTTTGAACCGGTTGCAAAAGAAATGATCGGTGCCGATTCATTTCAACAACCATCGGTATAAAAATCACCGTCGGTCGTCCCTTGTTGTTGCAAAATTAATTTTAATTTTTTATGTTTGTAACTTCTTCTATAAAATTGTCCGATTAATAGGGGGCTATACCATTATGGAAAACAAAAGTAACTATATTGAAACAGAAATACTTTATCTTAAAAAATTTATTAATAAAGTTTTAAATTGGTTCATTGATATTATTCTATATCTAAAAAGAAATACTTTATTGTTTCTAATATTATTTTTTGCAGTTGTCGGTTATGAAATATTTAACTTCTATTATACCAAAAATGATTATTATGAAACTCATATTATAGTATCTTCTTCTGTTGTTCCAAATTATTTAATTGTTGATATACTGAATAATTATAATTCTATTGTAGAAACCGGAAACAACGATCAGCTTGTTCAGACTCTGAATATTTCTTTAGAGGTCGCCAAACAGATTCAATCAATTCAGGCATCTGAAATGTATAAATCATTTAATTCAGACATGTTAAAAGCATATAATAATTATAGCTTAAATAAATATAATTCTCAAATATTAAAAATGTTTGACGGTGAAATGCTTCGTAGTATTAACACTAACGATTTTGATATTTTTAAAAGTGATACACTTGCAACACCTATGATAAATTTAAACAGAGTTTCAATTGTAATTAAATCTGCCAATAATGAAATAACTGACAGAATTAAAACCGGGATATTAAATAATCTGAATACCAATAGTTTTATCAATAAAAGTGCGACTTTAATTAAAATGAAAAATCAACAATTATTAGCTTTTATTACTGATTTATATAATAGTAACTTCGACACTCTTTCACAAATAAGATCAATATACTATTAAAATTAATAAAAATTTTGATGTTTTTAATATTTTCAATATGTCTTTAATTAAACACTATCTTTTAATTTGTTTTATCGTTTTAATTATTAAAGAGATAATCTATAATAAAAAATTGAAACTTATTAAGAAGTAGTCACAACATTATATGAACTCTTTTTGCTTAAAAGAATAAACATACATGAAATGTACAATGGGATAATCGGAATTTTAAAACGCACTAATCCTCCAAAATTTGTAGAATAGAAACCAATAATGATCGCTAAAATTAAAATAAAAACAAAAAAGAAGCTAAATAAATAATCGCTCGTAAAGGCTCTGTAGATATTGAAGGGTTTAATAATTAAGAATGTGTAAATTGTCAATAGTAATAATATCAAATTTTCAATGGCAGAAATTAATTGTTGAATATTTTTAGATTCCCATATAAACGGTCTGTAAAATGAAAAGAAAATTACCTTTGGAAATTTGGAAATATTGCTGAAAAAATTCTTATCAAAAACACCTGCTCTAACTTCATATTGCGCTTTTTCTTTAGATTCAATAGCGCCTATCTGAGACTGATTAATTCTTCCAATAACATTATCATAAGAGGAATATTCTCCACCAATTACACCACTCATAGTGTTAATGAAAAAAATTCCAAAATATAAGGTTGCTATCAATATTGCAGGAAAAATAATTAATTTTACAAGAATGCTTCTAAATTTATTTGTGTAATACAAAAGCAGAAATATAATAAAAGCGCAACAAATTGAGAAAAATATATATGGTTTTATAGAAGTAAGTATATAGGTCGCTATTAATATTATAAGAAAATTTAAAATAACTTTTTCTTTCTTTACTATAATATATATAACACTGGAGATTATGAGGTAACATGCAGATAAAGTATAACTGTCTTTTATAATACCGGAACCCCAAAAAGCGACAGAAGGAATAAACAAAAAAGCTATGGCAAGTTGATTATACAGTTTTGGATAGAAACTACATAATAATCTGTATAATCTCCATATACCAATAAAATTAAATGTAGCAACAAGTATTGTACTTAAATAATAACTTTTTAAACCTAATAAAATAAAAATGCTAGAAAACCTGACAACTGAAAATGCAAAATCGTCAAAATAAAAACACGGATATCCTCCTGTTGGAACTCCAAATAAATGAAACTCCTTATAATCATAAAACCCCAGTACAATTTGTAAATATTTAACCGGATTAATTGTTGCAAGGTTGCTTAACTTGACCGAATCCATATAATAGTCAGTAGAATCGCCCATCCCATAATAATAGCTGTAAAATAAAGTAAATGCTAAACCTCCGATAAACTTGAAAAACAAACCAAAAGTAAAATATTTATATTCTGGATTTTTATCTATGAATCTGGCACGAATAGAGTTAGCAATAAAATATATTATTATAAAATATATCGGAGTTAAAATTATATCAAACAAAGTTATTTTAAGCATATTATGTTTTTAAAGAAAAAAGGTAACCGTTCACGGGGTTAATAAATATATTATTCATACCGATTTGATTGATTACCAGATATTTAACAAATTCAATTAACGATTTGATTGATTACCAGATATTTAACAAATTCAATTAAAAAATAATTTGTGAAAATCTGTGTAATCTGTGGCTTAATTTTCTATTTTTCAATTTATATTTAGTTTATAATCAATCATTTAAATACCGTGAACGGTTACGAAAAAAGGTTATTATTCTGATACAAAAATAATAATATTTATTTAAAATTAACAACAGAATGTTGAAAATTAATTTTTTGTTGTATTAAAATACAAGAATAATATGTTGTTCTTTGTTGCATGCAAATTCCAGAGGGTTACATATTACTTTCTAAAGTTAAATATGAGCAAATGCAAAAGACAATAGAATTGCCGGTGGACCTTGACAGGTATCCCGAACAGTAACTGTAAATTTAGATATATTTTTTGATAAAAATCATACTATTATAAACTTTTTTTTAATTTATGCGTATAATATTAAAGAATATTTATTACTTTTACCATTTTAAATAGAAACATGAAGATATATATATTAACAGCCTTTTTTGTATTTATTGTATTTAACTCCTATACACAGGCACCTCTCAATTATTGGGCTCACGGTTTTGGTGGCTCCGGTACGGATTATGGGTATAATGTCGCAATGTCTGCTAATACCGGCGACATTTTCATCACCGGGTATTTTTCCGGAGTATCATCATTTGGCTCTGATATAGAGCTGATTAGTAGCGGCTATGAAGATGTATATATTTTAAAACTTACTAAAAAAGGAAGTCTTTTATGGGCTGTAAAAGCAGGAGGCGATAGCCTTGATGTCGGCAAAAATATTGTACTTGATGAAGCCGGTAATATTTATATTGTCGGATACTTCAAGTCATCTTCATTGGATTTTGGAAATGGTATCATGATTCAATCTTCAGGCCTGGAAGATATATTTATTGCAAAATATAATTCATCAGGCCAATGTATTTGGGCCAAAGGTTTTGGCAATAATAAACTTGACCAGGGATATGGAATTGCTTATCAAACTAATACATTATATATTTCAGGGACATTTACCGATACAATTGATTTTGGGAATGGAATAGAAATCAATTCATCTTCCCCTGCCGGCAGAGATATCTTTTGGGCAAAGTTTGATATTGATGGCAATTGTTTATTAGCCAAAGGCGCTGGCAGCGTTTATACCGATCATTCAAATTCAATATATGTTGATAATTTTGAAAATGTATTTATTACAGGTTATTTTGAAGATACAGCATATTTTGATTCATATTTTGTCGTTAGCAATGGCCAGTCTGATATTTTTCTTGCGCAGTATAATTCAGTCGGTCAATGCAATTGGGTGACCGGTATCGGCGATTCTTTAGATGATTATGGGAAAGCCCTTGTTACCGATAATTATGGGAATTGTTATTTAACCGGGAATTTTGCAGATAATCCTGATTTTGGAAATGGGAATGTACTTTGATCTATCGGAGCTCATGATCTATTTATCTGTAAATACGTTCCTTCCGGCAATTGTCTTTGGGCAAAAAGTGCTGGAGGTGCAAATTGGGATGGCGCCTATGGCATAGCACAATTTAATGATACAGTATTAATTACAGGGCATTTTTACGGGACTGCTGATTTTGGTGACGGGACTTTTCTAATATCTAATGGAGCAGATGATATTTTTCTGGCGACATACAATAGTGCGGGAAATTTATTATGGACATGGTCAGGGGGGAGTACCGGTACGGATTTTGGTTATGGAATTGTCACAGATGACGCTTTGAATTCTTATATTACAGGTTTTTTTAGCGATTCTGCTTTTTTTGGTAACGATACGCTCATCACGAATGGTGAACGTGATATTTTTCTTACCCAGATTATCAGATGTGCCGGTATTAACGGATCCGTTTCATTATTCAGCGGAAATCTCCTCCCGGAAGGATCAACAACAATGTATTTATACGAGATTATTTCTTCCAACACATCAGAATATATTCAAAGCATTGAATTAGACGGGAATATGGAGTTTTCTTTCGATTGCATTCCTGCCGGTCACTATATCGTTCAGGCAAAACTTATTAATCATGTTGAATATCCGGGGATTTTAAACACTTATTATGGCGATACTCATAAATGGCCGGATGCAACAATTATTGACATTAATGCTGAGGATACTTTAAATATTCATATCCAAATGATTGAGATGCTACCCATCTCAAATGGCGTCGGACATATATATGGCAGAATCAGATTGGCAGATGATGGTCTTAAAGGAACAGGCGAACCTCTTAGCGGTATCGAAGTTACAATTGAACAGGATCCTGAACCAATTGCAAACGATGTATCCGATGAGGATGGTCAATATGAATTTACGGGGGTCACATTAGGGACTTACACTTTAGGCGTTGATTTTGCCGGAAATGATTCTATTATTGGTGTTCCTCAAATCCAAACTTGTACAATTGCTGTTACTTCAACAGATACCCTTTTTGCAGATATTAATTTTATTGTTGACACTTCCGCAACGTATCACGGCATTTACATTGATACAACAGGTTCTTTTATCTCCTTTTTTAAATTACCCGATTTAAATCTGTTGATTTATCCTAATCCATTCGATGAAACTGTCAACGTTGACTATGTTCTGAATAATACCGGTAAAGTAACAATTGATATTTATGATCTTATGGGAAGAAAATTAAATACTATATTCTGTGAAGTATTACCTGAAGGCCATTATCACCAGTCATTTCTTCTTTCTCCATATATACCAAGTGTTTATTTTATTAAATTCACATATAAAGATTATATTCTGCTGAAGAAAATTGTTAAACATTAATCCTTATAGTAAACTATTATTATATCATTCAAATCTAACTGCAGATTAAATTTAATTGTCTTTCTATCCTCTTCAAAATGATTGAAAATAACTTGCCCCTGTTCATAAGAATAAACGATCTCAGGTTCTTTTAATCCGGAAAATTCTACTTCAAGATTATTGATTTTTTTATACTGGAAATTAGCTAAAACAATAATACTTGCCCCCTCGCTATCATAGATTCCGGTTTCTATAACAGGAGTATTACATTTTATCATTGGATTGGTTTTTTGTGCAGCGTTATTTATAAAACTCCTGATGACCTGATTCCATTGTTCAGAGAGTTGTTCCCGTTTAAACTTTGCTTCCCTGATATATATTATTCCTGGGCAGGTGCCTATATAACTGGTACTGCCTTTCCCATATAAAACCTTGGTGCCGGCGGGTTTCGAATCTTTAAAATAACATGTAATTATTGCATTTTCGCATGGCTCAAAATTGATCTTCGTTCCATAAACATCAAGGTTCCAGTCAACAAAATGGACATAATCAAGTCGTTTTAGCTTATTCAGAGCTCCTCTGATATGATAATCCGCATTTTGAACTGTAATATTGTTTATTTTCTTAATCCCAAAAATATCATTCAATAAATATTTTTTTTCCATATATTCATTATAAATTCCAGATAGTCCGCTGGCAAATAAGGTTCCACCGTTATAAACCCATTTGGAAATAATGCTTGCTGCCTTATCAAGCATACATGGATCACTTATGTACAAAATATCATAATCAGAAAGCTTTCCCAAAAGAATATCCTCATCGCTTATAAAATCAACCATAAACTGGCTATGAGTTAAGGATAAATAGATTCCTCTCCGTTCAAGCATGTGAATGTAACCAAACGGTTGCCATAAATCAGATGATAATGAATATAATATAGCAATCTTCGTATCTCTTTGTCTTGCATTAACCAATATATCCTCAATTTTACTAATCTGACTGTTAATTCTGTATATTGCTTCATATTCACCCTTAAGGTCAGACCAATAATTTTCTGTTCCTGTTGCCGTCGGACCGTAAGTCCAGTAGAAAAAATGCTTAACTCCCTGACAGAGCGCCGATGAAGCCTTCAGTACAGTATTTATATAATTTCCAGGTGTGATCCAAGCCATAATCGGAATATTTTTATTTCCGGCACTTCGAAAAATAGAAGCCTGAAATCCAATTAATTGGAATCCTTCCCAGGTATAGTCAGGTCCATACATATATTGTAAGCCCATCCAATCTTCTATACTCGCCATATCAATGCAGCTATCACGTGCTAAGCCGAACCAATCCATGGCAAGCGGATAACCTCCCCATGCGGGATTCTCATTCATTCCCATTCCCATCCCTGTCCCGCTAAAATAAGGATGATCAGCGACCAATGTTGAAGTAATCAAATTTGTATCAATCATCTGATGTATTAATTCGGTATATTGTTTTAAAATTTCATTTGCTTTCTCTTGTCTGAATTTACTGGTAAGATAAAAACATCTGTTCGCATATATTCCATCCAAAGCTTGCCTTTTGCTCAATTCTTTCGGATTTTCAATAGGATCAATCTCATTTATCCGATCCAAGCCCAAAAAAGCCGGACTTATTTCATTTTCCTTAAGCCAGAATACAAAGTTCTTAATAGCGTCCCTGTTTGTATCAAGAAGTGGCCAACAAATCATTTCATCGGAGAAAAATACTGGCATTGGTTTTTCTATATAATTGCTACACTGTTGTTTAATTGACGAAACAGTATTAATAATAATATCTTCTGATATTGCCGGATTAACGGATATATTATGAAAGTGGTATGATTTATTAAAGTTGTAACTTTCAGAAACCGCAAGAGTTTGGTTCGATATAACATTAAAACCTAAAATATCCAACACTTCAGCCTCCTTAAGATTTAATTCTTCCCTTTGCGGTGCGTAGAATGCCGTCTGAATAAAAAAATTATTGATATCAATATTTTTACCTTCTGAAATTTCCATCGCCCATCTCAGATGCCGTTCTGTCATTTCAGAAGCGCACTCAAGTTCTGAAAAATCTTTTTTTATATCAGGGCTGACTAAAAAACTTGTAGTGTTTCCGTGAATTATTTCATGAAATGCTTTATATATTTTTTTTTTCCTGTGATCCGATAACTCAATAATTATTTCATTTGAGTCAGCCTGTTCTTCAAAAATAAATTCGACAGAAATGTTAGGAAATTCAGCCAGTCCGCCTGACCGATCTACCTTATTGTGGAGCAGCCCTTGTGAAAAACTGCATATATCAATCCATTCGGTATATTCATTTGTTTTATATTTTAATGACTTATCCGGAAACACTTGTTGTCTGAGATACCATGGTTGAATATGTATAAATCCACCTAATCTGATATAATAGAAACTTTCTGTTGGTCTGATAACTTTAAATCTGACATATACATCACATTTATCTGCTGGTTGTAACTTATCAGGATCATAGATATTTCCCGAATTATAACAAGTATTTAAAAAAAATAGTAAAAATAAATGAATTACCATTGTATATTTTTTTGGATAGTTTCTTTTTAAAAACTATAATTTAATCGGACTAAGAATTGAATACAAAAACGAATCCTCAAACTTCCCTTCAATCAAAAAATTTTGTCTTAAACGTGCCTCCCTTTGAAATCCGAGTTTTTCAAACACTCTGCTCGAAGCTTTTTGTTCAACAAAAACCTGTGCTTCAAGACGGTTTAGCTTAAGCTCTTCAAAAGCATATTTAACAACTAAACCCAGTGCCTCAGTAGAAATTCCACGGTTCCAATAATTCTTGTCAAGTATGATTGATAAGCTTGCAAAAAAATGTTTGCGGTTTATTGTATGAATTGCAACTGTGCCAATTAATTTATTGCTGTTTTTAAGGAATATTCCCCAGCAGATTATCTCCCGTTTTCTTTGCTTGTATTGAAGCCGCTTAATATACCTGATGGAATCTTCAATGCACGAATGTATTGTACTATCGGTAAAACGCATGACTTCATAATCGGAGTATATTTTGAAAATATCCTCTGCATGAGAATAATTTATCGCTTTCAGTTGTATTGCTTCAGTGCAAAGTTCTTTAAATGCAAAATTTGTCTTTTTATTTGTCACTTTTTTTAAAATTAGTTTTCATTTGGTATAACCGCTCCCATTTATTCAGTTCCTCTCCCAGCTCTGTTTTAAGTTGTTCATATTTTAAATATAATGAATTATCGGCTAATTTTTCTGCAATATTTAAAGGATTTGCAAACATTGTATCCATATATTCTATTTCCTTTTCAAGCTCATTAATACGTATTTCTGCATTTTTTATCCTGTTAATAACCTGACGTATTTTCCGTTCATGCTCTTTCTTTTCTGTATATTGCATTTCGGCTTTGGAACCGGTTTTTGCCACCAATTTTTTTTCTCTGTATTCAAGCTCCTGAAGAGAGCTTACTTTGTTTTTTCGCGAAAAATCGTAAATACCACCTACATTTTCTTTTATTCTTTTATTTCTGAATTCATAAACTTTTGTGACCAGACCATCAAGGAAATGCCTGTCGTGCGAAACAACTATTAAAGTTCCATCATATTTTAGCAAAGCTTGTTTTAATATCTCTTTCGATTGCATATCGAGATGATTTGTAGGTTCATCCAACACAAGCAGGTTGTAAGGCCTAAGTAACAGTTGTGCTAAAGCAAGCCTCGAACGTTCACCGCCTGAAAGCACTTTTACCTTTTTATCAATATCTTCTCCATGGAAAAGAAATGCGCCGAGAATATTCCTTAATTGCGTTCTGACTTCTCCTGCTGCAATATAATCAAGCGTCTGAAAAATAGTTTTATCACCATCAAGAAGTTCATCCTGATTTTGAGCATAATAACCTGTTTCAATATTATGTCCATATTTAATTTCGCCTTTATAATCAAGCTCGCCGACAATTATTCTCGAAAGAGTGGTTTTGCCCTCTCCGTTACGTCCGACAAATGCAATTTTTTCTCCCCGTTCAATAATCAGGTCTATATTATTGAGCACATTGTTGTTTCCATAATTTTTAGAGACGGATTTAGCTTCCAGAACAATACTTCCGCTACGTGGCGCAGGAGGAAAGCGAAAATGAATAACCGATGTATCTTCTTCATCAACTTCAATACGTTCAAGTTTGGCGAGTTGTTTTATTCTTACCTGAACCTGGTTTGCTTTTGTCGCCTGATACCTGAACCTCCGTATAAAATTCTCGGTATCTTCAATCAGTTTCTGCTGATTGCGGTAAGCAGCCAATTGCTGCTTCATTCTTTGTTTCCTTAATTCGATATACTTCGAATACGGTACTTTATAATCGTATATTTTCCCCAATGAAATTTCAACAGTGCGATGCGTCACATTATCAAGAAAAGCCCTGTCATGTGAAATTAATACCACCGCTCCTTTATATTCATTAAGGAAATCTTCAAGCCATTGTATTGATTCAATATCAAGATGATTTGTCGGCTCATCGAGCAGTAAAACATCCGGCTTTTTTAATAATATTTTTTTATTTTTAATACGCATACGCCAGCCACCGCTGAATTCAGCCGTCGGTCTGGAAAAATCCCTATAATTGAATCCCAATCCCAATAAACATTTTTCTATTTCTTCTTTTATATTTTCTCCACCAAATATTTTCCATCTTTCATTTTCTACAGTTATTTTATTTACCATGTTCAGATATGGCTCCGAACAGTAATCAGAATGGCCGGCAAGGGCTTGATTTAATTCTTCAATCCGTTTTTTAATATTAAGCAATTCTTCAAAAGCTTTCATAGCTTCATCGAAAACTGTCGTTGTATCAAATGTTTTCAATTCCTGAGGCAAATATCCGAATGTTATATCATTAGGTTTTGATACTTTGCCTTTCGAAGGAACCAGTTCTCCAAGAATAACCTTTAATATTGACGATTTGCCGGCACCGTTCTTTCCCACAAGCCCGATTCTGTCGTTGCGGTTTATCATAAAGGAAATATCTTTGAATAATTCAAAGCCACCGAATTGTACCGTTATATTGTCAAGCGATATCATATTTAGCCCAATAACTACATTAAAAGCTGTTATCGATATATTTTCAATAGAAATACCAGGTCATTTTTTAGGTTATTCCGTGTCCATATTTTTGTGTTTTCATCCAAAAGATCTCCAATGCCTGCTAAAATCCATTTCTCGTTAAATTGTTCAATTAATGAAATACATTGAGTAATATAATCTTCAAGAGACAATTTTGTCCGTTTTTCGATAATAGTCTTATTTATCTCCCAGTTATTCTTCAAGAAAAACCAAATATCAAAAAGATCACGTGGAGCAATAGTTTTTCTTTCAGATAAGGCGCATAATTTATTAGCAAATAAATCCTTTTCCTGCATTACTTTAACCATAATTCCAAGGTAGTTCATAATTTTATAGGATGCTCCGAAATCACGTTTTGATATCTCAATCTTAATATTGTGAAGCTGGTTTTCGTAAGATAATAATAAAAACAATGAATATCTTTTAGATATACATTCTTTTGTTTTACCATAAAAATTCAATATCCTTTCAATTTTTGTTAATACTTCCAGTTCCTGAGAATGATCCAGCAGATCAAAATCAAGATCAGTTGAAAACCTTGGTAATCCGTGAAAAAGATAACAAGCTGTACCTCCTTTGAATCCTAAAATAGACGATAATTCAATATCGGAATATATATCCTTCAGGATCATAACTAATTTTGTATAATGAATGTTCCTGTTTAACATTTACAATATTTTATTAATTTTTTTTGTAAGCGAATTTTTCTGATATACAGCAAGAAGGTCATTGCATAGTACTTTATTAATCGGAGCCAGATTATCGAAATGATATTCACGATAGATATATGCAGCATCTAATACGGCGCGTTCCTTGGAGGCAATAAAATAATTACGCGTGTTATACAGCCCTTTATGGTTCATCAAAATTGCATTTTTAATTTTATGGTAAATATAACGCTGTCCGTCACATTCTATTTCTCGTGATAGATAACTGACTACAAAAATTGAATCGTAATGCTGAAAAATAATACCATCCTTTATCAAAACAGTTTCTAAGCTAATATAAGAAGGAGTATAAATCTTGGTAGCAAGTTCCAACCGGTCATAATTTTTGTCTCTCGCATAAATTCCCCTGCGGATATTAAACAGCTTCCCCTGCTTTACATAGTAATGTATTCTTGCTTCTCATTCCAAATCATAGCGATCTGGTTAGTTGTGAAAACACTATTGCTCTGGCGATACAACTCTAATATGTCAAATTTCTTATTTTTCATAAACCGAATGTAACAAAATTTATTACCTTCAGACTACAAATATATAAAAAAACCTGAAAAAGTGAAAACTCCTTAATTCTTTACACAGCGCACCGAATAGCCGTATTCCTTGCGGTAGTAATACCGTTCCACTGTGGCATAATTGTAATACAATCCCATGTGCCAGGCATTTGAACTATTCGACTCGGTAGCCGACCACCAGATACCATTTGATAACATTTGGTAGAAATCGCCGTTACTGTAGCCACGACCGCCACCAGGTAAAGCCGTAAAACCGCTTTCATCGGTTGCACCGGTGTTTGGTGATGTCCAATGAGCGGTTCCTGCTTCTTTTAATTTGCCGCCTTCGTCAGTTCCGCGCCATCCTGTTGCATCTGCATTAGTCTGGCTCATTCCAAGCTCCATTTCAAGGGTTTTCCATTCGGCATCAGTCGGAATATGCCAGCCGGACGGGCAAATGCCTTGAGTTGTACCAACTGCTCCGTTATCTGAAGGACTGTATTGCATCATTTCGTTCCATTCATATAAACCGCCATAAGTGCTGCAATTGGCTGAAGCATTATTATAACAATATTTTTCTATAATTCCATTATCAGTTTGTAATTGACCGCCACCGGAAGAATTAATCATGGTGCCAACTTTAAGATTTTCGGCCAGCCAGCATTGAGAACCAATTTGAACAGTATTGTAAATATTTCCGTCTGTGTCAGTTACGGTGGGAGTCCCCGGACAAGGTGAACCCATGCTGCTCTGGTTAACAGTAATATAATCCGTTTTGGTCTCGGTATCGGAACCATAGCTGTTGGTGGCTGTTAATGAAACTGTGTAATTCCCGGCTGTTGTATAAGTATGTGACGGGTTTTGTAAAGTTGATGTGCCTCCATCGCCGAAATTCCATGACCAGTTGGTAGGTGAATTTGTAGAAAGGTCAAAAAAATTAACAGAGCCACCTGCTAAAATTGTTGTTTGATTTGCTGAAAAGTCTGCAACAGGGGTAGAATCGGAAGTTTCTGTTATTGTAATGGTAGCGCTTGCATCATCACTTTTCTTTTCATTTTTCGAAAAAGCTACAAGTTCTGCCAGATATATTCCTGCTGCATTATATGAATGCGAAGGATCTTTATCTGTTGAACTTTGTCCGTCACCAAACTTCCAGTTATAATGGTCTGCATTTTCAGATTGGTTAGTGAATGTTATAGTTTCTTCAACACTTGCTGTTGTCTTTGATGCCGTAAAGGTTGCTACAATATCCTTACTGCAACTTGATAACAACAAAGATAATCCTGATAATAAAAAAAATAAATGTTTCATAATCAATAATTTATATAATTATAGTTTATCCATGTTAGTACTTTATCAATAAAATTTTGACAATTTATGGTAAAAAATTCCGGAATGCGAATGACCATCCTGCATATACGAGCCATTCTGAAACCAGTTTTATTTCTTCTTCACTTTTTTTCATATAGTACCTTTCCGTACTTAAATATATGATATAAATAAAAAGGATTTTTTGCCCGGAAATTCCATTCTACTTGCCTTGTGCTTAAATTCAAGTCCATATAGTAATGAAATTGGGATAACTACGTCGAATCATCACTGAAATCATTACATTAATCCACTGAGTAGTTACAATAATTTTAATAAGACAAAAGTAATAAAAATAATTAATAAAATGTAAGTTACAAAATGCAGATTATAAAATTTTCGATTCGAACAACATGCTTACATGTTCTTCCAGCTTTACCTGCTTGAAGTCGAACCAGTCCTGCCTGTATGGCGAATTATCAATAAGATAACCGGAAAGTGAAATATTTTTCCTCTAAAGTTGTTGTATAACAATATTTATGTTGTTGTATAACAATATTTAACTTAAATATATAAAAATTTTAATATCTAAATTTACTGCGAAAAATAAATTAATTTTTTGGTTTTTTTCAAATTCCATTTTACATAATTAACTTAAAAAAGAGAAAATTTATGAAAATAACAGTAGTTGGCGCCGGTAATGTTGGAGCAACATGTGCCGAGTACCTTGCACAAAAAGAATTAGCCGAAGAGGTAATATTAGTTGATATCAAAGAAGGTCTTTCTGAAGGTAAAGCCTTAGATATTTGGCAGACAGCCTCTGTCAATAGGTATAACACAAAAGTCATTGGGGCAGGGAATGATTATTCCAAGACAAAAGATTCGGAGATAGTAGTAATTACAGCGGGTTTGCCGCGTAAACCGGGTATGAGCCGCGATGATCTTATTTCGACAAATGCAGTGATAGTCAAATCAGTCACTGAAAATGTGGTGAAATATTCACCCGATGCTATACTGCTTGTCGTATCAAATCCTCTCGATGTTATGACCTATGCAGCATATCTGACTTCCAAGAAAGACACCAGCAAAGTCTTTGGTATGGCTGGCATATTGGATACAGCCAGGTTCTCAGCTTTTCTTGCAACCGAGCTTAATGTTTCACCGCTGGATATCCAAACGCAGATATTAGGAGGTCACGGAGATACCATGGTACCATTGCCACGGTATACAACCGTCGCTGGAATCCCTGTTACTCAACTTATCGCAAAAGATAAACTTAATGCAATAATTGAACGGACAAAAGTTGGCGGTGGCGAAATCGTTAAATTACTCGGCACATCAGCATGGTATGCACCCGGCGCTGCAGCAGTACAGATGGTCGAAGCCATTGTACGCGACCAGAAACGTATTTTCCCTTGCTGCGCATACCTGACAGGGCAATACGGATTGCATGATATTTATCTTGGCGTCCCTGTAAAGCTCGGCAAAAACGGTATCGAACAAATCATCGAGCTTGAAATGAATAACGAAGAAAAAGAATTATTGAATAATTCCGCAAATGCCGTTAAAACCGTGATGAAAGTCCTTGATGATATGAAGATAATTTAGTAATGCTGTAAAAAAACAAAAAAGACCCGCTAGCGGGTCTTTTTTGTTTTTTTTAGGTATAAGTTCGAAAGGTTGGGCTATAAGCCGGTGTCATCTATTTACAATACTAATATAAAAAGTAAACTATACTTATAAAAAAAAGTAGTATTTTGATAAGTATGATTAGTTTTTTATTTATATTTGCATCATGGAAACTTTATTTAAAAGGGATATTTACATTGAAATAAGTCGTTATATCAACGACAATGAGATAATAGTTATTCATGGCGCAAGGCAAGTAGGAAAAACTTCGCTGCTAAAATATATTGAGCTTCAACTTAACACCGCAAAGACTCGCTTGTAGGAAGGACAATAGACTTTGAGCTATTCCCATTAAGTTTTAGTGAATTTCTAATATTTAAAAACTGCTCTTATAATCTGGATGAAAAATTGACTGAAAAAGCGATTAATGAATTACTAGGACTATACACAGAATATTGTATAACTGGGGGTTACCCTGCAATAGTATTAGAAACTGATTTAGAAAAAAAAGAAAAAAAATTAAAACAAATAATTAATACTTACCTTAAAGCGGATCTTAGAGATATTGGAAAAATAAGGAATCTGCAAAAATTTAATAATTTTCTTGAAATAATCGCTTCACAGACAGGAAATTTATTAAACATAAGTGAATTGTCAATAACAACAGGAATTGCAAAACAGACAGTAGAAGAATATTTGTTTATACTTGAAAATACATATATAATTAAACTTATTCATCCTTATTACAATAATTTAAGAAGTGAGTTGACTAAGATGCCAAAAATTTACTTTGAAGATACAGGTATTGCATCAATTTTAGAAAATAAAAATTTTTTACAGAAAGTATCTGGAAAAATTTTTGAAACAAGCGTGTTTTCAGAATTAAGAAAAACATATAGTGCTGAGCATCTTTATTTTTGGAAAACTAATAATAATCAGGAAATAGATTTTATTCTTAATAAAAAGAAGCTAATACCAATTGAAGTAAAAATATCATTTTTTGGTAAAGATATTACATCTTTAAAATATTTTAAAGAAAAGTATAATATTAAAAAAGCATTTATAATTACTCTGAATAAAAAAGTGGATGGTCAAAACGAATGGCTCAATATAATATATCCCTGGGATATAAAAATGATACTTAAAAATATTACTACACTTTAATTTTACCGGAATTGGCAACAGTACGAACTTTTTCTTCAATTGACTGCACCATGATTTTCAAGATTTAAGGATTGCCATGATTAATAAATAACAACTTTTTGTACAAAAATTACATTGCCTGTGTAAAGTCTCAACATATACACTCCTCCCTGTAAATTCGAAACATCTAACTTGTCTATGTCCTGATTGTAAACACGCTGTACCTTGCCGTCGGTGCTTACTAATTCAGCTTTTTCCGGTTGTACGGATAAGTCTTTGACATTGACAAAATCAGCAGCCGGGTTCGGAAAAACCGAAATGTCAATTGTAGATGAAACCCCATTGTATTCAACCGATACCGGTTCTTCATGCAATTTTGCAATAAAAACATCAGCACCGCCAAAGCTGGTCACACTTATGCTGTCGAAATATGATGTTTCGTGAACACGACCTGTGATGTAAAGATTTCCTGAATTATCAATATCTATTGACCGGCTGTACTGGCTGGATGTTGGAGTTCCGG
>JACQWN010000587.1 GCA_016209245.1 Bacteroidia bacterium | reverse complement strand
TAACAGCACTAATAATTTAAGGTCAAAAAGTTATTAACAAAATTTGCACTTATGCGGGTCGGTTAAATTGTACTTTTTTATAAGCTTTGGTTTGCGGGGTGGTTTGTAAGGTTTGATACCGCTCAATGCGGGATGCCGCAAGTGGGCCGGCTGAAATTTTTAAAAATGTCCCGATTTCATCGGGATAAACTCCGGGTCGGGACTGTCTATTACTTAACTTCTTCGAAGTCAACATCCGTAACTTCACCGTCGCTTTTTGATTTGTTTTGGTCGTTATCTTTGCGTCCGCCGTTTCCGCCGGGTCCGCCGGATGTATAGCCCGGGCCCTGCTGCTGTTGTTGCTGCTGTTGCTGTTGGCCGGCTTTGTACATTTCTTCTGAAGCGGCTTGCCATATTGAATTTAATTCTTTTGTAGCATTATCAATTGCTGAAATATCCTGGCTTTTGTGCGCTTCTTTAAGCTTTGCCAACGCTTTCTCGATAGGATCGCGTTTATCTGCCGGAATTTTGTCGCCAAATTCCTTCAATTGCTTTTCAGTGTGGAATATTAGACTATCAGCGTTATTAATTTTATCAATTTTTTCTCTTTCGGCTTTATCTGTTTCGGCATTTTTACGGGCTTCTTCCTTCATCCTGTCAATTTCCTGCTGAGTCAGTCCGGATGATGCCTCGATACGAATGCTTTGCTGCTTGCCGGTAGCTTTATCTTTAGCCGATACATTAAGTATTCCGTTAGCATCAATATCGAATGTAACTTCAATCTGAGGGATTCCACGATGTGCAGGAGGGATTCCATCAAGATGGAACCTGCCGATAGTTTTATTACCTGCCGCCATCGGTCTATCACCCTGCAAAACATGAATTTCGACAGAAGGTTGATTATCGGCAGCGGTTGTGAATGTTTCCGCCTTTTTTGTAGGAATTGTTGTATTGGCTTCAATTAACCTGGTCATTACACCGCCGAGCGTTTCAATACCAAGTGATAAAGGAGTGACATCGAGCAAAAGAATATCTTTAACTTCACCGGTAAGAACGCCGCCCTGAATTGCAGCGCCGACAGCAACAACTACATCGGGATTAACCCCTTTGGATGGAGTCCTGCCGAATAAATCCTCGACAACTTTCTGTACCATCGGTATTCTGGTTGAACCACCGACCAGGATGACTTCATTTGGTGGATTGCACTAATGGATCAATCAATTGTTCGAGTTTTGCACGGGTAAGCGTCTTTACCAAATGCTTAGGAATACCATCCACAGGCATAATATAGGGCAGATTTATTTCTGACGTTGTTGTACTGGAAAGCTCAATCTTGGCTTTTTCGGCAGCTTCTTTAAGCCGTTGTAAAGCCATAGGATCCTTTCTTAAATCAATCCCTTCATCGCGTTTAAAATCTTCAGCGAGCCAGTCCATAATCAGATGGTCAAAATCGTCTCCTCCAAGATGTGTATCGCCATTGGTTGATTTTACTTCAAATACACCATCGCCTAATTCCAAAATAGAAATATCGAAAGTGCCGCCTCCAAGATCGTAAACAGCAACTTTCATATCTTTATTGCGCTTGTCAAGTCCATAAGCTAACGAAGCGGCAGTGGGTTCGTTAATAATTCTTTTTACTTTAAGCCCTGATATTTCACCTGCTTCCTTAGTCGCCTGCCTCTGGGAATCATCAAAATAGGCAGGAACAGTTATGACGGCTTCGGTTACTTCATGCCCCAAATAATCTTCTGCGGTTTTTTTCATCTTTTGGAGAATAATGGCAGAAATCTCCTGAGGAGAATATCGTCTGTCGTTTATTTTAACACGTGGTGTATTATTCTCGCCCTGTGCAACATCATAAGGAACGCGTTTAATTTCTTTTTGCACCTTATCATAAGTTTCTCCCATAAATCGCTTTATGGAATAAACTGTATTTTTGGGATTTATTATTGCCTGCCGTTTGGCAGGATCTCCAACTTTTCTTTCCCCATTATCTATAAAAGCTACTACAGAAGGTGTTGTGCGCTTCCCTTCGCTGTTAGCTATTACAACAGGCTCACTGCCTTCCATAACTGCGACACAGGAATTTGTCGTTCCAAGATCAATTCCAATTATCTTTCCCATTTTATATAAGTTTTATTTATTATTGTTACTACTCACCCATAATGGTTAATTTTCATTATCCCACCGAATTACGAATTTTTTACGAACTTACGAACTACGAACATTACCTCGCGGTTTCATCTTCGTAGTTCGTAAGTTCGTATTTTTTTCGTACCTCGATGGGGTGAATTGTAACTTATTATTTATTATTAACAAATTTTTTATGTTTTCAATGATTATGCCATATTAAAACTATGACAAAAAGGCAGAAGGTTTATTCCCACCAATAATTACCGTTTTGGTCCCGGAAGTTAAGAAATCTTGTAGATTTTGAAAGTGCGAGGGAATCGAGTGAA
This sequence comes from Bacteroidia bacterium, assembly GCA_016209245.1. Classification (GTDB taxonomy): domain Bacteria; phylum Bacteroidota; class Bacteroidia; order Bacteroidales; family BM523; genus JACQWN01. The sequence goes on along the minus strand of JACQWN010000587.1, from coordinate 9,137 downwards.
CGCCCGGTAAATTCTTTGTCTCTGATGATTTTACTGTGCCGGCATGAGAATATACCGATACCGCCATTACTGATATTTGAATAAGCCGGTTTTTCCTGAATAATTCCGTTTGAAGGCATATTCACTTCTATATAGGTAAACAAATCCTCGCCTCCCATGGAAATTATAATATCAACAGGACCCATATCATTCGGAGGAAGTCCTGTGTAATATTTCGTTGAACGGGCAACACGCCGGATTAATGGATCATTTTTTAACCGTGAAGCAAGATACTGTAAAAATAATTGACCGTTCAGAATAAGCTCAAGCTTTTCAGATCCCAATGCTGTGCCGGATAATATTGAGGAGCAAAAATAATCAATTGAATCCTCGGTGAATGTCAGCTCGTTATAAGTTTCGTAATAATGAAAACGCAGGGTTAAATCATAAATTTTTGCATTTTTTGCACTGACAAGTTCAATTATCTCTTGTTCAGAGACAAGATTTACTTCCTTGTGCTCGTCCTGCCATGTTCCTTTTATTATTAAACCGCTGATAAGCTCTGTTGAAGCTGTAACTTCTTTATCAAAATGAGGAATATATATTAATAATTTGTATTCGGCAAGTGCATCAAGCGAAGCAGTTGTTTTATACAAAATATTTCTTTCATTGGAAAAAATGCCGGGGTCTTTAGATATCTCATTAACTGTTTTAGAAAGTATGAAAGTATTGGATAAGCTGTTATTTTTCCATTCTTCAAGTGTGACATATAAGCTGTCATAATATAATGAATCGCTTTCCTGTGCCATTATATAAGCATCTTCATCGCCAAGAAAGGTTTTGTTAATTTTAATATAATGGGCAGTATCATCCTGATCGAGCAATCCATAAACAACAGTAATATCTTCCCATTCGGCATTAATATTGAAATCGGTGCGGCATGAGTATAATATAATTATAAACAGAACAAAATATAATATGTTCTTTTTTTTCATAATTTTACCGCCTAATTAAATTTCAGTATTTTGACACTATTTAATTCTTGAATTTATATTTTAACAAGATTTATGAATAATGCAGGCTAAAATAAGAAATCTGCATTAATAGCTACAAATGTAATATTTCACTTTAATAATGCAAAAAAATAATTTAAAAATTATGCTTCAGAAGAAAATAAAAAAAGTAACCACTCATGTACTTTTTGAGATGAAAGCGAGAGGGGAGAAAATTGCTATGCTTACGGCATATGATTATTCGATGGCGAGGATTTTGGATCAGGCGGAAATAGATGTAATACTTGTAGGCGATTCTGCTTCCAATGTCATGATGGGATATGCTTCGACTCTGCCGATAACGCTTGATGATATGATATACCATGCAAAAGCTGTCAGAAGGGCGACTAAAAGGGCATTGGTTGTTGTTGATCTTCCTTTCGGGACTTATCAGGGTAATTCGAAAGAAGCTTTGGCTTCGGCCATCCGGCTTATGAAGGAAGCGGGTGCAGAAGCGGTAAAACTTGAAGGAGGACATGAAGTTCTTGAATCGGTAAACAGGATTCTTTCCGCAGGAATTCCGGTAATGGGGCATCTTGGTTTACTGCCGCAGTCTATCCATAAATTCGGAACTTATGTAGTAAGGGCTACCGATGAAGACGAAGCTAATAAACTTGTAGAAGACGCACATCTTTTGGAAGAAGCAGGATGTTTTGCTATAGTTCTTGAAAAGATTCCCGCCAAGCTGGGCGAACGGGTCGCAAATTCAATAAAAATTCCTATTATCGGAATAGGTGCAGGCAGTAAAGTTGATGGACAAGTATTGGTTTTACATGATATGCTTGGAATTACACAGGAATTTTCACCAAGATTTCTACGCAGATATCATAATCTTTATCAGGAAATATTCAGCTCGGTAACAAAATATATTTATGATATAAAAACACTTGATTTCCCGAATGAAAAGGAGCAGTATTGATTTAAATGATTTGAGTGTGTAACATGTCGGGGAAAATTCATTTATCTATTTTATATGAAGACAACCACATTATAGCGGTTAATAAAGCTCCGTCTGACATTGTTCAACATGATAATTCAGGCGATATTTCCCTTGAAGTTCAATTAAAAGAATATATTAAAAAGAAATATAACAAACCAAGTAAAGTTTTTCTAGGTGTAGTTCACCGGCTTGACCGCCCGGTCAGCGGTGTTGTTCTTTTTGCACGAACGGGCAAGGCGCTTACCCGGCTGAATGAAATGTTCAAAAACAAAGAAATACAAAAATTCTATTGGGCAATAGTAGGAAATTGTCCGCCTCAACCTGAAGGGGTTCTAAAGCATTATATTGTCAGAGATACCGGAAAGAATAAATCCTATTGCTTTAACGCACAGGTCAAAAATTCCAAATCAGCCGAAATGTTATATAAATTAATTTCATATTCGGAGAAATATTATCTTCTTGAGCTCAATCTTCTTACAGGCCGCCACCATCAGATAAGAAGCCAGCTATCAAAAATCGGATGTCCCATAAAAGGAGATTTAAAATACGGTTATCCTCGCTCAAACAAAGAATCCGGGATTTATTTACATGCACGGAAAATAAAATTTGTTCATCCTGTAAAAAAAGAAAAGATAGGAATTATAGCGCCACTACCTGATGATAATTTATGGAATTTTTTTAAAAATGTAAGATGCGATGATTAAATTAAAAACAACTCAGAAATCCTTTTTTTCGTCGTATATAACAAGATAGGTCATTATTTCCACATTATCAATTGACTCGGATTGTTCGCATACTTCTTCGGGAATTTCCATGTTATTCGGAAGAAAAACAAGGTAAACGGCTTTATTTAAACCGAGCCGTATACAATAATACGATAATTGCTTTTTCCCTTTGTCAAACCTGCTATAACTGTAATATTTTTTTGTTTCAAAGAGTAACTCTTCGCCCGTAAGGTTAACTACCAGGTCGCTTTTACCAAGTCCTGTATCCGCTTCGCGGTAGCATTTGCCTTCAAATTCATCAATAAAAGACTGGATATAAGTTTCAAAACTATATATCAGGGCGGCTTCTTTGATTGATTTGTAATTACCTTTTTTGTCTTTTTCACGAAAAGGCCTGAAGCTGTTCCGTTTTACATAGTCTTTATACCGCACGAGCAATTTATCAATATCCAATTTCCCGGCGCTGTTTATATAGTGTTTTGGTATTAACGAACCTGCAATATTTTCTTTTTCACCATTTGAGTATGGATAAAAAGCATTATAAAGCCGTTTTTTGTATAAGGGAACCCAAAACTTAACTTTATTATTCTCATCATCGGTTATTATTCCGTTCACATGTAAAAATTTTATTGCCTCACGGTCAATATTATAAGGAATATTTTTTTCAGTAAATAACAGTTGCTCTACAAATCTGCGGTATTCTTTTGCTTTATTGATAATATTTGCAACATTTTTATCAATAGCGACATTCAGATACCAATGCTCAACTTTTAAATAATCATTATAAGTGATAAGCGGTCTGTCGCGACATTCCTGTACAAGGCGTTCTGCAAATCCGTTTACAAGTCCCGGTTGCCCTGCGGTTATTTCGAAAATTTTAAATTTTACTTTTTCATCAAATTGCTGACCTGTATCATCTTCATGCTGCCGTAATAATTTCAATACTTCCTTTTCAGTGAAATAGGTAACGTCTAAATTATCGGCTATATTGAAAGGACTGGCATTATCCTGTATTATACCTATTATATTTGATACCCCGACCAGGATTACGCTTTTTAAACAATGGTTTTCTCTTGAATGATAGAGATTTCGGATTGTATGCAGGAATTGTCCGAAAATTTCAGGATTCAGTCCTTCAACTTCATCAATTATCAACACACATTGATTATCTTTATTGCTGGAAATATCATTCTGAAGATCCTCAAAAGATTTGCTTACTATTTTAATGCCCCAGTCTTCATAAATTTTACGAAGCAGATAATTAAACAAAGATGTAACGGTAGCAGTTTGATAATTTTCGATATTAATATGAGTAACTTTATATCCTTTTTTTTGAAGTTCAAGCGCTAGAAATCTGAAATACGTACTTTTCCCTGTCTGTCGTGGCGCCCATATTGTAAAATACCTTTTCCTCCGAACAAGGTCAAAGCCTTTTTCAATTAATGATTCTCTTTGCAGCGTGTAATGCTCTTCAGGTATATTCGGACCGGATGTGTTAAATGTTCTCATAAAATTTTTTCAAAAGTAGTTTAAAAACAAATTAATCCAAATTATTTTGTCTGATAATAAGGTTCTTGTTTATCAGCAACAACGAATAATACATTGGTTGCACCGCGAAAACTCTCCTCTTAATCTTTTATCGGTCATATCCGATATTTTTTCCATTAACGGTTTTATCCGTATCCTGCCGATTACATCACCGGCAAAAGCCGACATCAGCATAGTCATAGCTTCTTTATGGCTAATCCCTCTGGATTTAAGATAAAACAAGGCATCCTGATCTAATTGGCCTATGGTAGCGCCATGACTGCATTTAACATCATCGTTATAAATTTCAAGCTGCGGCTTGGTATATACTTTTGCAACATCGGTCAGCAGTATATTATTATTGGTTTGATAAGCATTTGTAAGCCGGGCATTTTTATTTACCAGGATATGTCCGTTAAATACCGCTGTCGCTTCGTCATCAATAAGCCCTTTATATAACTGCCTGCTTGTACAATTTTGTTCAATATGTTCAATAAAGGTATAATTATCAACATGCTGTTTTTTATCAACCAGATATAACCCGTTGACATTACTTTCAGCTCCGCTTCCATTAAGCGTTATATAAAGATTATTTCTGATAAAGCCCCCATGTAATGTTATAAAATGGGTAAGAAGGGATGTATTTTTGTCCTGTTGAATAAATGTTGAGCTTGCCTGTGAAGATTCATTATGTTCATTTTGAATTTTATAATAATCGAAAACGGCATTTTCGGCCAGACTGATTTCGGTTACTGAATTGGAGAAAAATTTTTGGGGTGATAAAGTATGGTCGCAAATCACAACTTTAGCATTGCTGTGTTTGCCAATGATGAACAAATTTCTCGGAAAAACCATTAACGGCTCGGTTTCATAAAGTATATTAATAATTTGTATTGGTTTTTCCATCACTTTATTTTCAGGAATATACAGAAAAAGTCCGTCTTTTGCAAAAGTTGTATTTAAGGCAGCTATGGGGCTTTTATTAGTTTTGGCGTATTTACTGAAATGTTGCTTAAAAACAGAAGAAAATTCGGATGCTGCAACTTCCAAGCTTCCTGCTATTATGCCATTTTCCAGTTCTTTGAGCGGTTTTTGCATATCAGGGAACCATCCATTGATAAGCAGAATAATATGAGTATCCATTTTAGGCACATCGCACCGGAAAATTTCATTCAGATTAAAATCAAATGCTTGCCTGGTGAATCTTGTATTATAATCAGGAAGAAATACCGGTTCGATATCAGTATATTTATAGTCTTCCCATTTTCTTGTCGGTATGCCAAGCCGGATAAAGTCATTAATTGCATCCTCCCGAAATGCATTTATTACAGGTGTTGCATTTTGATATATTATATTTTTATTTTCGTTGTACAACGAAATCAATGTGTCTTTGATACTGTTCGTATTCATATTTTCTTATTTTGCCTGGTTTCTAATCCATTCATATCCTTTCTCTTCCAGTTCCATCGCAAGCTCTTTGCCGCCGGTTTTCACAATTTTGCCATCGTACAAGACATGCACGACATCCGGAATGATATAATCAAGCAACCGTTGATAATGGGTTATTACAATTGTCGCATTATTTTTGTTTTTCAATTTATTTACACCATTTGCAACAATACGCAGAGCATCAATATCGAGTCCGGAGTCCGTTTCATCAAGGATTGCAAGTGTCGGTTCGAGCATTGCCATCTGAAAAATTTCATTTCTCTTTTTTTCGCCACCGGAAAAGCCCTCATTTACCGACCTGTTTGTCAGACCCGCTTCGATTTCGACTAATTCTTTTTTTTCTCTCATCAATTTCAGGAAATCAGATGGCGTTATCGGTTCCAGACCCTTAAATTTGCGATGCTCATTAACAGCGGTACGCATAAAATTTACCATGCTCACACCCGGTATTTCTATCGGGTATTGAAAACCAAGGAAAATACCTGAACGGGATCTGTCTTCAGGTGACATTTCAAGAAGGTTTTTGCCGAAATATAAAACTTCACCCTCTTTAATATTATAGCCGCTTTTACCAGCTAAAACTCCAGCTAAAGTGGATTTTCCCGAACCGTTAGGTCCCATGATTGCGTGAATCTCTCCTGATCTAACTTCAAGATTGATTCCTTTAAGAATTTCCTTATCCTTGATAGATACTTTTAGGTTTTTTATTATTAACATATTAACCTGTTTAATTCATAAATTATAAATAAAATATTTATCCCACGCTGCTTTCAAGCGAGATAGCTAATAATTTCTGAGCTTCAACAGCAAATTCCATAGGTAGCTTATTTAAAACTTCTCTTGCATATCCGTTGACAATAAGCCCGACTGCTGTTTCGGTGGGTATCCCCCGCTGATTGCAATAAAAAAGCTGGTCTTCGCCGATACGCGATGTTGTGGCTTCGTGTTCAACAATGGAGGAATTATTTTCGGTTTCAATATATGGGAATGTATGCGCCCCGCATTGAGCGCCGAGAAGGAGTGAATCGCATTGAGAATGATTCCTTGCATTTTCAGCATTTTTTAATACTTTAACAAGACCGCGGTAGCTATTCTGACTTTTTCCGGCTGATATACCTTTTGAAACAATGGTGCTGCGGGTATTTTTCCCTATATGGAACATTTTTGTCCCGGTATCGGCCTGCTGGAAATTATTTGTTACGGCGACCGAATAAAACTCTCCTGTTGAATTATCGCCAAGCAATATACAGCTTGGGTATTTCCATGTAATTGCCGAGCCGGTTTCGACTTGTGTCCAGGCTATCTTTGATCTTTCACCACGGCATATTCCTCTTTTTGTTACAAAATTGAAAATTCCTCCTTTGCCTTGTCTGTCGCCGGGGTACCAATTTTGCACCGTAGAATATTTTACTTCTGCATCTTTCATAGCGACAATTTCCACAATGGCGGCATGCAATTGGTTCTCGTCACGCATTGGAGCGGTACATCCTTCCAGGTAACTTACATAGCTCCCCTCATCAGCAATAAGCAGTGTCCGTTCAAATTGTCCTGTATTTGCCGCATTAATCCGGAAATATGTGGATAATTCCATCGGGCATCTGACGCCCTTAGGTATATAACAAAAAGAACCATCGCTGAAAACAGCCGAGTTTAATGCAGCAAAGAAATTATCAGAATATGGAACAACACTGCCCATATATTTTTCCACCAAATCGGGATGTTCTCTGACGGCATCGCTGAATGAGCAAAAAATTATTCCAAGATCGGCAAGCGTTTCTTTAAAGGTAGTTTTAATCGAAACACTATCAATAACTGCATCAACTGCAACGCCGGAGAGACGTTTTTGTTCATCCAGGGGAATGCCCAGCTTGTCGAATGTCTCACGAAGCTCTGGCGAAATATTATCAATGCTTTTTTTACTTATTTTTTGAACCGGCGCTGAATAATATATAATATCCTGAAAAGAAATTTCAGGAATTTTCAGATGAGCCCATACAGGCATTTTGAGCGTTAACCAGTGTCTGAAAGCTTTTAACCGGAAGCTAAGTAAAAATTCCGGTTCGTTTTTTTTCTGAGAAATCAGACGGACAATATCCTCATTTAACCCTTTTGGAACAGCGTCGCTTTCGATTTTTGTAAAAAATCCGTATTTGTAATCGCTTTTTGTGACCGTATCAATTATTTTGTTTTGCTGTTTATTCATTTCTCTTTTTTAATTTTTTTGTCTCTGTCAATAATTTGACTGTGTAAAATGTAAGGAGAATTTATTTTTTTATCTTTAGTTATTGGTTATTAGTTATTGGTTTTGGTTTTTTTAGTTTCCGGTTTTGGTTTTTCAGTTTCCGGTTTATAGCCCTGGTTTTTCTAATTCGTTAAGGTTTAGAAACCGAATGTATACTACGAATGGGGTAAATTAGTACATTCTTCTTTTTGAGAGATTCCTCACTTCGCTCGGAATGACATCGCTTTTGTCATAAGGAGGGGAAGCAGTTGCGGGCTTTGCCCGCAACTACTTCCCCTCTCTCTATCGCCGGTGAAGTTGTCATTCCGAACACAGTAATGAATATTTTTTTGTTTCAGTACGCTCTTTCCTTAAATCTGCTTGCGTTAGGAATTTTTCATTTTCATATCGTTAATTCTATCTTATTTTCTAAATATTTATGAATTAACGCAGTAATAATATTTTGATATGGAATGCCAATTTCAATTTCTTTCAATTTCAGATTTCTTAAATCTTTTTCTGTTAATTTTATACTCAATTCCGCTTTTCGTTGAATGGTATCTTTTGCTGATTTCACAGCATTTTCCATATCAATTTTTCGTGTTTTGGAAATTGTTAATTTATTATTTTCATAATTTTGTATAATATCTAATTCTTCATCATCAAATTTTGTTTTCATTTTGCTTATTTTTTATATTTTTTTGTTGCTTTTCTACTCGGAATAATTGTTTTCAAAAAATATTCATTTTCACTTTCTACAAATGGAACTAAATACACATAATTATTTACTTCAATTTCATATATTTTTTGATCCGGATATTTTTTTTGATTGGGATGGTTGTAAACTTCTTTTATTTGATGTTGTGAAATCGCCAAAACAATCTCCTCAAATGAAATTTTTCGACTTTCTTTTAACAAATTATTTTTTTCAATACACCAATTGTATGGTTTCATTTATAAAATTTTCGTTTGCAAATATAATCATTTTTTCATTTAATTTGCTGTCGGGTAAAAATATTTTTTGAAAATATGCTTTATTTGTTTATTGTAACTATTCACCCATAGAGTGAATAATTACCAAATTTCTAATCTCGGCAATTATTAATGGTTTTGTTTGAGATGATCTAGGGACAAAAAAATTATTATATTTGTCCCCAAAAATGGAAAAAATATTTCAAATAGAAAAGCGAAAAAAAGCAAAAAAATTATATAATAAAGGATGGTCTATACGTAAGATAGCACGC
>JACQWN010000586.1 GCA_016209245.1 Bacteroidia bacterium | reverse complement strand
GCGTGCTATCTTACGTATAGACCATCCTTTATTATATAATTTTTTTGCTTTTTTTCGCTTTTCTATTTGAAATATTTTTTCCATTTTTGGGGACAAATATAATAATTTTTTTGTCCCTAGATCATCTCAAACAAAACCATTTGTAGAGACCTACAACACAAAACATATTTTCTATTTGAAAGTAAGGTACTCTTTGACTTTTTCAAAATCAGCTTCAGGTATGATATAATTAAGAAGAATATCATCTACTTTCCCGTAAGGTCCGTTTCTTTCACGAAATTTAACGATTTCTTTCGCATATATATATTTAATGTATGGATGCCGTGCTAATATTTTTATATCGGCCATATTAATATTTATTTTTGTTATATTCAGACTGTCAACATAGACATAAGGTTCGAGCTTCTGAAAGAGTTCAAAATTAAAATTATACACTTCAAGCAATTGTTCTTTTTTTAAAAAACCTCCGAGAAGATTTCGGTACTTAATTATACCTGAAGCAAATCCATTGCCGATTCCGTTCAGCTTAAGCAACTCATCATGGGTTGCACTGTTTAGCTCAATAATTAAACTGCTGGCCGCTTGCTGACTATTAAAAACAGTTTCATTACTTGCTTCTATCAGGATATATGGTTCTAATTCAGCATATTTTTTTTCATCAATTACAAAAATTTTCTTCAAATTTTCCTTTTTTGAAAAACGGCCGCCTTTTTGCAGATATTTTTGTATTACTTCAATTTGTCCAGTATTTAAGCCCAAACGCTTCCATTCATCAATATTTGCCGTATTCGGGTCAAAATTAAAATATTCAATATTATGATTTTGCTTGTCATTTTTTTCAATGTTACTTTTTGGCTCTAAAATATTTCCTGTTTCTTTATTAATATTAATGTAAGGTAATATTTTAGTATATAACTCATTATTAATGGAATATATCTTTCTTAAATCTTCTTTATTTTTAAAATGCCCTGCTTTAGCGAGATAATTTCTGATATTTGTTATCTGTTTTTCGGTTAAGCCCGCTAGTTTCCAGACAGAGTCGGAGGCAAAATTAGGGTCAAAACGGAAGTGACCTGAATAAAGCTGATTATTATTCTCAATAACCGTGTCTTTTGTTACAAGCATAGTTTGAAAACGGTCAATTTCTTTTTCGAATGAAGAATAATTAACCGGCTTATTGTTCTTTTTACCATTTATGATTTGTGTAGCTGTAAAAAGAATAACAATAACAAAAACCAGGACAATAGCCCCATTCCGTTCCGATTTGGAAAAAGAGAAATACTCTTTAAGGTTATCTAAAATCATTTTCTTACTCCTAATGGATGCGTTCTTCGTTTGCTATCAATTCAACAGCAAAAGTGTATTTGCAAAATAACAAACAAAAATATATATTTCAAAAATTTTTTGTATTAAATTATTTTATTAAATTTGCATTAATTTTAAAACGGATAAAGACAATGGAATATACGATTACTTTTTTTATTACGCTTGTTGTAGGCATTGTTACTATAATATGGTTTATTCGTGATATTCGAAAAGAAAATAGTAAAGTTCTTAAATCTATTCTTGATGTGCAGAAGACACAACTTGAGGTACAAGATAGACAATCGGGTATTTTGTTAAAAATTGAAGAGGGGCAGCGCAAGGGATTTGAGTCCCTTGAAAAAGGACTGGAAAATCTGCAAAAAGGGGTAGAAATTATGCAACAATCCATGCAAAAAGGACTGGAAAATCTGCAAAAAGGGGTAGAAACTATGCAACAATCCATGCAACAAGGTCTTGAAATAATAGCAAAGGCTCTTGCTGTCCAGAAATAATACACATATTTATTAACCAGAGCTAATACAATATTACCATTGGGTGCAATACCGATGAGTAGTTTTATTAATCTTGTCAAGACCCGTCAAAGTGTCCGGCGCTTTTCAGACAGGACGGTTGAAAAAGATAAAATAGATCTTTGCATGGAAGCTTTACATTTGGCTCCTTCTGCCTGTAATTCCCAACCATGGCGGGTGATAGTTGTTGATGAGCCGAATTTGAAGGCTCAGGTGGCAAAAGCTACTTTCAGCGCTACTTTGTCATTTAATAAATTTGTGGTTCAGGCGCCGGTAATTATTGCGCTTGTGCTTGAAAGGCCCAAAATAATCGCTTAGATTGGCGGCAGAATCAAAGACAGGGAATTTGCACTTATAGATATTGGCATTGCTGCAGAGCATTTCTGCCTTCAGGCGACTGAGATAGGCTTAGGAACATGCATGCTTGGTTGAAAAAAAAAAAAAAAAATAAAAACCCTATTACAGATACCGGATAAAAAACGGATAGGATTGCTTATTGCGGTGGGATATCCGGCTGAAGGATATATGCTCAGGCAGAAAATAAGAAAAAACATGGATATTATAAGGAGCTATAATATATATTAAGGTAGATTCCTCACTTCATTCGGAATGACAAGGAACAAACATTTTAAATTTTTTATCGTATAATAGCACGTTTAGAAATACATTAATTATGAGGTTAATTATTTTATTCATAGTTTTTCATATATCTTTATTTCAGGTTTACTGCCAGGGATATATCAAAATCATGCATTATAATCTGTTGTATTACGGTAATTCATCAGGAACCTGTAACGAAGAAAACAATAATACTGAAACTAAAAACACCGCTTTAAAAACTATAGTAAATTATGTTCAGCCCGATATTTTAACGGTTAATGAGCTTAATCCATATAATGTTTATGCTGATAATATATTAAATAATGTATTAAATACAGGCGGAGTAACTTATTGGGAACGTGCCGCAGTATCCGGTTCATTTATTGGAAATATGCTTTACTACAACTCGCTGAAGCTGGCTTTTTTATCACAGGCAGTTATCACCACGAATTTCAGGATAATTGATGTGTATAAGCTATATTATAAATCGCCTGATGTTGCGACTTATCACGATACGGTATTTATAAATTTTATTGTTGCACATCTTAAAGCCGGTGAGAGTGAAACTGCTACCAGGGCTGAAATGACCGCCAGCGTGATGGATTATATTGAAACCAATGGATTATCCGGCAATATCCTGTTTATGGGTGACTTAAATCTATACACCAGCAATGAGAGTGCATATCAAAATCTTATCAACGCGCCCAATCCTGCCATCCGGTTTAATGATCCGATTAATATGCCGGGCGATTGGGGCGGAAATTACGATTACAGGAATTATCACACTCAATCAACGCATTATGGCGACAATGGTTGTGCTTCGAGCGGCGGCCTTGACGACAGGTTTGACTTTATCCTGACTTCCCCTTCAATTATGAATAATATGAATAAAGTCGAATATGTGCAGGGTTCATATACGGCTATCGGGCAGGATGGAAATCATTTTAACTATTCGGTTAATTATCCCGATAATAACAGCGTTCCCCAGGAAGTTATTGATGCCCTTTATAATATGTCCGACCATCTGCCTGTAACATTACAACTTGAAATTGCTCAGACTCCGGTTGAAGGAATAGCTGATAATAATATTTGTAACGAATTTAATGTCGTACTGCTTAATAATAAAGTCGTTTCATCGCTTCAAATGAATATTTTTGCTAAATATGCCGGTGCATGTTCTATTGAAATAATCTCTGTAATTGGAAAAACTGAATATAATAACGTTTTATATTGTCATTCAGGCAAGAATTATTTTGAACTTTCTTTAGAAAATTTTAAAAAAGGGTTATATATAATAAAGGTAGTTATGGGAAAGGATATAATAGTTCGAAAATTTTTACGGCAGTAAATGGAATTCATTAATGATATTTTTTAAGCATGAGGCATAACGGTTTGCGTGTAGCTTTCAGTTGCCGAATTAAAAGCACTTTCCTGTCAAGTTACACATAAGTTTATTAAATGCAGAAACGCTGAAACCCGCACTATCTCGGCAATTGAAGCTACACGCCGTTAACAACTGGCGGTTCTTGTCTGTCAAGTAGGTATGTCGTTTCATTTCTGCTGTTATTGTCATATTATTTTTTGTCTGTCGTTGGGCTGTGTGTTAGCGTTTTTAAAATTTTTAGAAGAGAAGGAGATTTTTAAAAATAATTTTTCTTAGATGGGAGAAGTGGAAGCTCTTACCACAGCTTTGGTTTGTGGTTCGGCTTTGTGGGGCTGTGGTATGTGCTTACACCTGTGCATTGGCTATTGCATTAACTGATTTATTTTGTTTTGCCACTCGTCCTCAAATACAACTTGAAATGCAAAGTCGTGATCTGGGAATTCTTCAAACAATTCTTTCCAAGCTTTTTTTGCTCCTAATTCGTTGCAAAGTGTAAAAACGTCTTGTTTGTATTTGGTGTCCTCATTTTTTAAATGAATTCCTTTTGTTTCCAATACGTACACAGTTCCGTAATCGTCTTTGCTTTCTTGTTTATCTGTTGCAATAAAGTCAGGATAAATTTTATTGCGTTTCCAACCTTGAATATGATAGTCTTGTCTGCTCATATTTCGATACCACCACAATAGTTTTTCTTGTTCATCAAGGTAAATAGCAACCGATTTTTCAAGGTCGTTAATGTTCTCTTCGGGAACATAGTCAAACAATGATTTTTGAATGGGTGTATTATCGTTACGAACCAGTTGCTTGTTGCTTTTCACCTTTATTCTTGATGGAAGTACAAAACCGCCTTTGTCGGTAATGAGGAAGAAACAAAGTTTCTTTTGCTCAACCATTTGTCTGAAAACTTGCTCTGACAAGCGGTTTCGTTCTTTATCTAAAATTTTTTTAAGTTCTTCAATTATAAAAACAAAATTTGTTGCAACAATTTCACGGTCATATTTTTTCAAAAGCATTTTTACTGCTTTTACACCAATTTGATAACAATGCCAAGGATTTGGAATTATGTCCGTAATTTGTCTTGTCAGAAATACTTCGTCAATCTCTAATGTTCCTGATTTTTCTGCTCTGCCTGTTTCTTTTAATAATTCCTTTTCTACGGAGCTTAAACCTAAAACAATTTCTTGTTCTTTGTTCTTTTTGTTTTGTAGCGAAAGATTATTGAGTTCAGCAATACTTATATTTTCCCAGTCAATTTCACTTAATATATCCACTTCAAAATTCATATCATGCCAACTTTCCTTTCCCTGAATTACAAACTTAGGTAGTGTCTGAACGAAAACTCACTTTTTTATAAAAAACCGCAGTAAAAATTTTTTTTGATGTTGCGATGAACCTCTAAATTTTGATTTTTTAAACTCCACGAATAAAATTTTAAGCTTTTTCAAATCCAAAAACTCAATTTC
>JACQWN010000585.1 GCA_016209245.1 Bacteroidia bacterium | reverse complement strand
ATTCGTTATTCAAATGTTCTATTGTTCTATTGTTCTATTGTTCTATTGTTCTATTGTTCTATTGTTCTATTGTTCAAATAATACCTGCAAGTATTGAGAACTTACAAATTTTTTGTTTTTTTTTAATCTGTCAAAGTAGAAATAATTTTCATTTTAATATCTTTAAGCGGTCTATTATTTTTATCAGTCTGAACAGATGCGATTTTATCGAGCGTTTCAATACCATCAATAACTTCGCCAAAAACGGTATAATTCCCGTCAAGATGAGGTGTACCGCCAATTGTTGTGTAAATTTTTCTTTGGTTATCACTAAAAGTGAATTTAGGCACTTTATTATATTCATCTATTGTAAGTTCTTCAAGCTCTTTGCTAAGCTTTTCGAGTTCAGGAATATTTTGCGTTTTTTGTAATGTATCAATTTTATGTCTAAGCTTTTCATTTTCAGGTAATAAAATATATTTATATATTATTTCCTGATGTTTTGCCATATTCATTTGTTGTTCCATAATATTTAGCTCCTCGTCTGTAAATATCTTACCCTGAACTATATAAAATTGCGAACCTGATGATTCCTTCTTAGGATTTATTTCATCACTTTCGCGTGCTGCGGCAAGAGCTCCGTGTTTGTGAATAAGTTTCGGGTTAAATTCGGCAGGTAAATTATAACCAGGACCGCCATTGCCTAATAAAGTACCCTGAGAAGCATTTTTTGAATCAGGATCTCCGCCCTGTATCATAAAATCCTTAATAACCCGGTGAAATAAAAGATCATCAAAAAATTTTTTATTAACAAGCTTCAGAAAATTATCCCTGTGTCCAGGCGTCTCATCATATAGTTTTATAGTAATATCGCCAATATCTGTATGAATTAAAACCGAGGTGCTTTGTTTCTTTGTATCATTCTGTGAATGACAACTGGCTGAAAATAAAATAGCGGTGGAAATAATAAAAATTCTTAATTTATTCATAATTTTATCTGTTTTAAAAAAAATTTTATTTTATTATTTGTTAATTCAAAAATAATTTATTATTATTGTGTGCTGAAATTTTCAAAAATTTTATCACAAAGAAAAAAAAATTATAAATTAATTTAAAGAGATATGAAGAATATATTTTTAGCCGTTATTATTCAGGCGGTTTTAATTCCCGGTATTTTCCTGATTTCATGCAAACAGCCGGAATCGCCTGTGGGTATTGTTACAGTAACAATCAAAAACAATAATAGTTCCGAATCACCGGCTGACGGTGCTTATGTCAGGATAGTTCCAACAGTTAATGTAACCGACGAAGATAAGCAGGTTGGAAGAATCTACAAAAAAGATGAATCAGTAGTAAATCGTTGGGAAACACAGACCGATGCATCAGGTCATGCAACATTTGAGTTCAAGTATCCCTGTATTATGAAGGTATTTGCATGGCAGTTTTGGGGAAACGATTCAGTTGTCGGTGAAGGCGTCTTAGTTCTAAGAGAAGATGAAACGGCTGAAGAAGTGATAAAGATTGAAGAACCCGATTAAAGAATTAGCCGGACAAACAATGATTTACGGCTTTGGAACAATAGTTCCAAGGTTGCTGAATTTTTTGTTACTGACCCCCTTTTATACCAGAATTTTCGCTCGTGAAGAATTCGGTATATTCAGCGAATTATATTCTTATTCAGCCATTCTTTTAGTTATTCTTACCTATGGAATGGAAACCGCATATTTCAGGTTCACCGGCACCGAGCAAAACCATTCCAAAGTTTACGGTACCGCATTAATTTCATTACTTTCAACCTCTTTTCTGTTCTTAGTGCTGCTCTTTCTTTTTTCATCTCCTCTATCCCATCTTATTCATTACGAACACAATCCGGAATATATAATTTACTTTTCCATAATTATATCGTCCGATGCATTTACTTCGATAATATTTGCCAAGCTGCGATATGAAAACAAACCTTTAAAATTTGCAGTAATTAAGCTGTTAAATATTTTTACTATAATATTTCTTGTATTTTTTTTCCTGTGGTATTGTCCTGCCAAAATAAAATCAAATCCCGATTCCGTGCTGTCATTAATTTATTCTGAAAAAATAGGTGTCGGATACGCCTTTATCGCTAATGTAGCAGGCAGTCTTCTTGAAATCGCTTTACTTTTTCATGAAATTATAAGAACACAATTGGGCTTTAGCTTTAAGCTGCTAATGAAAATGCTCAGCTATTCCTGGCCTCTTATTATTGTTGGTCTTGGCGGGCAAATCAACGAGAATATTGATAAAATATTGCTTAAATATCTTTTACCCGGCGGAAGTAACAATCTTGAGCAGGTAGGTATATATTCGGCAGCATACAAGATTGCTGTTTTTATGACATTGTTCAATCAGATGTTCCGGTATGCCGCCGACCCTTTTTTCTTCTCACATGCTAAAGATAAAGATTCAAAATCGCTTTATGCCGATGTTATGAAGTACTTTATCATTTTCGGACTTTTAATTTTCCTGTGTATTATGCTGTTCATTGATTTTGTCAAATATTTTATCGGCGAAAATTTCCATGAAGGTCTGTTTATCGTACCAATAGTATTAGCTGCAAATCTGTTTTTTGGAATTTTAATTAATCTTTCGATATGGTATAAGTTAAAAAATCTTACTGTTTACGGGGCATATCTTTCAATTTTTGGCGCTTTAATTACTTTAATAATCAATATCATATTTATTCCGATATTTGGTTATGCGGCATCAGCATGGGCAACATTTTTATGCTACTTTTCCATGACACTGCTGTCATACTTCTGGTGCATGAAGTTTTTTCCTATACATTATGATTTAAAATCAATTTTCTTCTATTTTGCTATCGCTGCAATATTTTATATTTTCAGTATTTTTCTGAATAATTATTTCCAGCCGTTTAATCTGATATTAAATGTTCTGTTCATTCTTCTATTTATTTATATAGCTTTCACTCGAGAGAAAATAAAAATTATTCAAAAATAATTTGAGTGTGTAACAACTATCGTCTCAATAATTAATAGAAATATATCACTGAAAAAGAAAAAAAATGAAACTTGTTGAAAAATAGTGAAAAATTTTGATTTATATAAATAAATTCATTATATTTGCAAAAGTTTTTTTGAGGATATAAGGTTACTAATCAACTTGTTATATCGGAATAAATATCTATGAAACTTGCAACTATAATGCTTTCAAGATTATATTTTCAGGCCTTTGCCCCATAAATAACTGTAAAAATACTAATTGAAATGGCCGGAATAGTGCCTATAAACAAAAAGCAAATAAATACTTAAATAAATACTTAAATAAATACATTATGAACAACGGAACAGTTAAATTTTATAATGAACTGAAAGGATTCGGATTCATTAAAGACACAAATTCAGGAAAAGAATACTATGTGAATGCCAGCGGTTTAAAAGATAGTATTAAAGAAAATGATAAAGTCACTTTTGAACTTGAGGAAGGGAAAAAGGGATTAAATGCGGTAAATGTTAAACTATCTTAGTTCAGACCTCTTAAGGAGAAGTCAAAGATGCAGCGGTGTTTGCCCTTCATCATACGCCCGGTTTGCTTTTTAGCCCATTTTAGAGTGTCGAACTATACATTGAACGGGGGCTAAATTCTTGCATTTAATT
>JACQWN010000584.1 GCA_016209245.1 Bacteroidia bacterium | reverse complement strand
TAAATGACGAATACGGAAAAATATCTTATTACAGGTCGGAAATTTCAGTTATGGAAATTAAAAATGAATTTGACAGGATAAATAAAATTATAGTAGAAAAAGGTGCTTATATAAGAAATGATAATGAAAAACCATTAATTATCAATCCATTAATAAAGGATATGGTTTCATACGACTTCTGGTTTTATAAGGTTGTTGAACAGAAAATCACCGCCAATTCCCAAAGTCTTTTAAGGGCGTTTGAAAGAATGGTAAAAGGAAAACGAAAAAAAACACTTTGAATAAATAACGATATTTTTTTTAATTTTGCAAAAAATATCGTTTTATGATAATACCAAGAAATTTATACACTAAGAGAATTCATACCGGTTTTAAAAACAACCCTATTGTCATACTTACTGGAGCCAGGCAGGTTGGAAAGACTACGCTTATGAATTCTTTTCCTTACAATGATAGGGCTTACTTTATGCATGGTCAAAAGCCGGAGGTAGCCGACCTTTTTGGAAATTACTCTGCTCTTTGCCGACATCTTGAAATTAATCTTGATAAAAATCTCTGCGGGCTGCTGAGGATTGATGAATTTCAATATTTACCAGAAGTTAGTACGGTTTTAAAATTATTAGCCGATGAATACACGAATCTGAAAATACTATGCACAGGCAGTTCAAGTCTTGATATTGTTCAGAAAGTTGAAGAATCCCTAGCGGGAAGAATCAGGGTCATACCGGTATATTCTCTTTCTTTTTCCGAATACTTATCATTTTGCGATCCGGATTTATATCGTTTATATGAGCAGTATGGACCAAATGATAATGTCAGGGTCTTTGATAAAAAAATTTTACATTTATTCATGGAATATTTGCTTTACGGCGGATTGCCCAAGGTAGCCCTTGAGGCAAACTATAATGAAAAGACCATGCTTTTGGACGATATATACCAAACTTACCTGCTGCACGATGTAAGAAATTATGTCCGTAACCAGGATACCGTAGGCTTCAATAAACTTTTACGATTGCTTTCCGCACATATCGGGGCGGAAGTAAATATCAACGAACTTTCGCAAAACACACGGATGACTTACAATAAATGCGAAGAATATTTATCTCTATTAGAACAGATGTATATTATCAAGCTTTTAGAGCCATATACGACAAACAAACGAAAAGAAGTAACAAGGATGAAAAAGGTTTACCTCTATGATACCGGCATGAGAAATTTAATTTATAACAGTTTTAATGATTTGGAAGTCAGGATTGATAAAGGTGCAATTTTTGAAAATTTTGTTTTCCTGGAATTGTCCCGCTATCTTAACAAACCGGTGAATATTAATTTTTATAGGACTAAAGACGGATTAGAAGTTGACTTTATAATTAACACGACAAAACAAATTATTCCGGTTGAAGTAAAATTCCGCTCATTTCAAAAAGCGGAGAATATTCGAACATTGACTCAATTCTACAGTATTCAGGAGTTTAGTAATGCACTTTTGGTAAATAAGGATTTCAATTATAATAATGGGAATATCCGTTTTATATCGGGGATGATTTTTTCAAAAGTTTTACAGGGGTTGGAGTAACGTTCCATACAGCGTTCGGAATGACAATATCATTATTGTAAAAGGGAGAGAGGGTTGAATTTCAGATTTTGAAGAAACCTGACAAGTTAGAAACAAGTTTAGCCCCATGACCTGTCAGGTTTTCTAAATCTGAGTATTACTTTTGCATAAAATTTGTCGAAACACAATTGTATTTTAACATGAAAAGAGAAATAATCCAAATTCAATAATTTGCAATAAATTCCGATAATTTTTGAAAAACAATTTGAAGATCTTTTTCATAATCTCCTGTCAAATTTGAAATGTTTACATTTCCTTGTAAATCATGGTAATGATGAGGGTGTGTCTTAATATTTGGATAATGTGGTGCATTATCCCATCGTATCAAAGGAGTTTTGTCAAAAAGTTGATATGAATATATTAAATCTTTTTCAGTAACAACATATCTGATTTCAAATTTTAATTTAGATGGAATTAACTGGCATTTTATCCGGTAAGTACCTTTTGTAAGAAGTTCATCAGTAAAAATAGAAATAATATTGGTAACTAAAAAATGGTTTTCAAGAAAGGATATTACCGTTTCAAAATTAAAATTCATCTTTTAAGATTGAAATTGATACTGAGTTCAAAGCCTGGAACATTTCATTAGCTGCTTTCCATGTCATCCAATCTTCTTCTTGTTCAATTGTAGCAATGTTTTTAATTTTTTTTGAAAATTCATCAAATTCAACTCCGTATTTCTTTTTCAATTTATTAATCTCTTTGCAATAATATAATTCTTTTCTTTTAATATAATCGAAAACAATATCCTTTAATGCCATTTTTTCATTTTTATATAACCCTGACGTGACTAATGGTTTAATAATATTTTCGACATACCGGTAAGGGAAAGATTGTGTTGACATATTTATAGAATTTTTAATCGAACAAATATACTCAATATTTAGAAATATTTAGAAATAATTTTTAATAAAAGAACAAAAGCAACCTAACGGTTGCTTTTGTTCTTAATCAATAAATAATTATTGAATAATTATCCTTTCAGTGATAACTTTATCTTTGTATATCATCCTTACAAGATAAATACCTTTCGGATAGCTCTTCATATCAACAGAGTATATAACCTCTGATGTACTATGTTCAACAATTCCTTCAGAGATAACGCGTCCGTCAAGAGCAAGAATGCTGAAAGTCATATCTGAAGTAAGTCCGGTTACTTTCAGATAAAGCTCGTCACGCACAGGATTTGGATAAAGTTTGACCTCAACTGCATGTGATATTTCATCAATTGCAAGCAATATTACTGTAACAGTGTCAGATTCTGAACAACCTGCATTATCGGTAACAATTACTGTATATAATCCACCAACAAGGTCGGTAGCAGTGGCACTCGTCTGGGCATCGCTATCATTCCATAAATATGCATAAGGTGAAACCCCGCCAATTACCGCAACCGAAGCAGTTCCATTACCGCTTCCATAATCATGTGTTGAACCCATTACAAGAACCATCGGCGCCGGTTCTGTCAGGGAAACGCTTCCGAATGAGAGACATCCTGAAGAATCAGTTACTGTAATTTCATAGTTATTTGCACAAAGAGCTGTGATTGTAGAATCAGTTCCACCTGTTGACCAGAGGAATATGTACGGTAATGTACCGTCCGTTTGACCATGTATAACTATAAGGTTCGATTCCGCCTGAAACAAAGGTTTCGATGCTGCCATCCGCTTCTCCGCAGTTTGCTTCTGTTACTATCGGGCTAATAAATATCTCATCAGGTTCAACGATTGCAATATCGTTTATTGCCTGGCAGCCGTGAGCATCAACTACAGTGACTTCATAGACGCCTGCTGCAAGACCGTCAATCAGAGCTGTATCAGCGCCGTTGGACCAGTTATAAATGTATGGTTCAGTTCCGCCGGTAACAATTGCTTCAATACTTCCGTCGGAGGAACCAAAACAAGCGACATCAATGCCGGTCAGCAAAACAGTGAGTGAATCGGGTTCAGTAATTTGAGTGACATTATAACCTAAACATCCGATATTGTCGGTTACTTTAAGCAGATATATATCGGCGCAGAGTGAATCTAATGCAACAGTTGAAGAGTTATCCGGCCATAAGTACGTATAAGGTGGAGTTCCTCCTGTTACATCTGCTGTGGCTATACCATCGCACAAACCGTAACATGAGATATTAACTGCAGTAATAGCTACTACCGGCCCATTTAAATCGCTCAGCACAAAATACTCATCCTGTTCACAATTTAAACTATCCCATACACTTACACTATAGATTCCTGAACTTACACCAAAAAGATCTTCGCCTGTACTTGCATCAGACCAGAAAAAGGTATATGGCGCAGTACCTCCGGATACAACTATATCAATAGAACCATTTAATTCACCGCAGTCAGGATTGGTTGTTGTACCTGTAATTGAAATAGCTTCCGGTTCGAAAATTGTTATGTTTTCCACTTCAGTGCAGAAATTTTCATCAGTTACCCCTATACTGTAATTTCCTGCAGGCAAATTACTAATACTTGAAGTAGTATCGCCGGTACTCCACATATATGAATAAGCGCCCGTTCCGCCGGTTACAGAAACTGTAGCGTTACCATTTGTCAGACCATTGCAGGTAATATCCGTAGAAGTAATAGTAATTACCAATGCTGCAGGTTCGGTCACTTCAATACTATCCTCGGCAAAACATCCAGTCGAATCTGCTACCGCAACACTAAACCAGCCGGCAAACAAATCAGTAATTACAGAGGTAGTTTCTCCATTACTCCATAAATAAGCATATGGAACTGTTCCGCCTGTTACCGCTACACTTGCAGTTCCATCTGAAAGACCATTACATGTAATGTTTGTGCCTGATAATGTCAACGACAAGACTTGGCCTTCGGAAATCACTACGCTGTCGAGCACAGAACATGAATTTTCATCAATTACGGTTACATAGTATATACCTGCGATTAGACCAGTTACATCTTCGGTGGTATCGCCAGTACTCCATAAGAAACTGTAAACTCCGGTTCCACTTGTAGCAGTCAGATCTGCTGAACCATCAGCAAGGCCTCCACATGATACATCAGTGCCAATTATTGTTGTACTTACTACATTAACAGTTAAAGTAGTTACAATTATGCTGTCGCAACCGGCTACTGTACTATATACATCAGTATAATCTCCGGCAACCGCCTGATATGCACCTCCAATAAATGCACTGTCGCCTTCACAGATTGTTATTGCATCAGTCAGATTGTAAACCGGATTTACTGTTAAAGCAGTTACAATTATGCTGTCGCAACCGGCTACTGTACTATATACATCAGTATAATCTCCGGCAATAGTCTGATATGCTCCTCCGATAAAGGCACTATCGCCTTCACAGATTGTTATTGCATCAGTCAGATTGTAAACCGGATTTACTGTTAAAGTGGTTACAATTATGCTGTCGCAACCGGCAATTGTATTATATACATCGGTATTATTGCATCAGTCAGATTGTAAACAGGATTTACTGTTAACTCTGTTACTATTACACTGTCACAACCAAGTGCAGTTATTAAAGTATCGTAATAACTGCCTCCTGCCGACTGCCAACTGCCGCTTAAAAAGATGCTGTCACCTTCACATATTTCATCTGAAACATTTACGCTTATTAATGCAGGTTCAGTAATTTCTATTGTGTCAGATACTGCACAACCATTACTATCAGTTATATCTACAAAATATATTCCTGCAGATAAACCTGCGGCAGTTACTGTTATCTGACTATCAGACCATAAAATATTATATGGTGGAACTCCGCCGGTTATCGTTACATCGGCTGTACCATCAGACAGCCCATTACAAGTAACATTTGTGCCGGTTAGTGAGAGACTGAGCATTTCAGTTTCAAAAATTTCAATACTATCGTCAGCAGCACAGAAATTAGAATCAACTACTGTGACATAATATATGCCTCCTGCTAATCCGGATATTGCAGATGTTGAATCACCCGTACTCCAGAATATTTCATAAGGAACAATACCGCCTGTTATTGTTACATCGGCTGTACCATCAGACAGACCGCCACAAGTAACATCTGTGCCGGTTAATGAGAGACTTAACATTTCAGGTTCAAAGATTTCAATACTATCATCTGCAGCACAGAGATTAGCATCTATAACGTCAACATAATAAATACCTGCTGTCAGGTTACTAATAATGTCTGTTGTATCGCCTGTGTTCCACAAATAATCGTATGGAACAGTGCCTCCGGTTACAAATACATCGGCTGAACCGTTATTCAAACCATTGCAAGTAATATCGGCACTTGACATTATTAATGTCAGAACATCCGGTTCGGTGATTTCAACACTATCTTCTGCAATGCAGAAATTAGTATCAATTACTGTTAAATAATAAACACCGGCAGCGACATTGCTGATAATATCAACAGTGTCGCCGGTACTCCAATAAAATTCATAAGGTGCTGAACCACCGCTCGCAGTGACTAATACTGAACCATCAGCCAGTCCGTTACATGTAATATTAGTTGAAATAAATGAAAGAAGAATAGCATCCGGTTCGGTTACTACAATACTGTCAACTGCTGCACAAAGATTAGCATCAAGAATTGTAACATAATATATACTTGCTGCGATACCGGAAATATAATTTGTAGTATCACCGGTGTTCCACAAGTATTCGTAAGGTTCAACAGCGCCGGTCACAACAACATCAGCTGAACCGTCAGCAATGCCGTAACATGTTGCATTTGTACCTAATAAAGTATGTTGTAATATTTCCGGTTCTGAAATTGATATATCTCCCAGGGCAAAGCAACCACTGCCATCAGTTACCGTTACTGAATAATCACCGGCAACCATACTGCTGATTGTATCAACAGTGTCTCCCGTATTCCATGTATAAAAATATGGTAACGTTCCATTTTCAGCAAATACAATCGCTTCTCCATCATTACCGCTATTACATGATACATTATTTGCAAACATTGTAACTGTTAAAGTGCATGATGTATCATTAACAGCAATGTCTTGGACTAATTCGCATGAATTATCATCAGTGATTGTAACGGAATAAATTCCTGCTGTAAGACTGTCAATACTTTGCGTTGTATCTCCGGTTGACCAGAGTATAGAATAATCTCCTGCAATAGTTCCGCCGAAGATTGAATCAATGACGATAGCGCCGTCATTTCCTGTAGTAACAGGGTAAACAGTATAATAAGCGGTAATTTCAGCAGGCTCTGAAATTTCTATACTATCCTGAGCTATACAACCGTTGAAATCAGTAACAACGACATAATACCAGCCACTTGCAAGACCGGTGATATTTGCAGTTGAATCACCGGTTGACCAGTTGATTGAATAAGGAGCTATACCACCTGATATACTAACGGAAGCTGTTCCATCAGCTAAACCGTAACAATTAATATCCGTAGCATCAGTGAGCAGATTTATAGCTTCAGGTTCGGATATGGAAATCGAATCATTAATATTACATCCGTTATTATCAGTTACAGCGACATAATATATACCTCCTGCCAATCCTGAAATATCTGGTGTATTATCACCTGTGGACCATAATATGTCATAAGGGGCTGTGCCCCCTGATACTGAAATACCTGCTGTTCCGTCAAAGAAGCTAAAGCAAGTAACATCGCTGCTATAAATACTATCGGACAATGGTGCTAAAGGTTCATTGATAAATACAGAATCTTCAATAAAACAGCCATTAGCATCGCTGGCAATTACAGTAAACATACCTGCCGGCAAATCTGTGACAGTAAATGTAGTATCGCCTGTTGACCAGACAACAGAATACGGAGAAGTACCGCCGGAAATTGAAACATCAGCAAAACCATTGTTATAACCAAAACAACTGATATCATTACCTGATATAACAGTTGTTAATGGTGCAGATGGTTCGTAAATTGTTACTGAATCAATACCAATACAACCATTATTGTCAATAACCGTGACATAATAAATACCTTGGTTTAATCCACTGATAGCATCTATTGTATCGCCGTTTGACCAATCTATTGTATAAGGGAATACACCTCCAGAAATATTAACCAAAGCGGTTCCGTCAGAATTACCAAAGCAGGAAACATCGGACGATTCGGAGGAAATTGTTAATAACTCAGGTTCACTAATTGTTACTGAATCTTCAGCGATACAACTATTTGCATCGGATACAGTTAAATAATATGTACCGGCGCTTAGACCGGTGATAGCATCTATTGTTTCACCATTTGACCAATTAAAAAGATATGGGGCAATACCGCCATTTACAGCGACTGAGGCTGTTCCATCAATATTACCAAAGCATGAAATATCGGACGATGAAAGTACTGTTACTAACAGTTCCGGTTCAACGATTGTTATTTCGCCTATTGCAAGGCAACCAAAACTATCTTCAACGGTTACGCTATAAACGTCTGCAGTAAGAGAAGTAATAACATCAATTGTTTCAGATGTATTCCATAAATATGAATATGGTTCAGTGCCATTTTCGGCTAATACGCTTGCACTACCGTCATTTCCGCCATTGCATAATACATCAATTCCAGACATGGAGATTGTCATCACACATGAAGAATCATTAACGATAATGTTTTCAACTAAAAGACACAGATTGTCATCTGTAATTGAAACAGTATATATTCCTGCTGTGAGACTATCAATATTTTGCGTTGTTTCACCGTTTGACCACAGGAAATTATAATCGCCGGAAACAATACCGCCATAAACGGTGTCAATAGTAATTGCTCCATTATTTCCTGTTGTTACAGATGTAACGGTATAATTTATTGCTAACAGAGCAGGTTCGTTGATTGTAACACTGGCGCCTGCAATACACATATTTGCATCAGTCACGGTTACTATAATAATACCGGATCCTAAACCAACCAAATCTTCAGATGTAGCGCCAATATTCCATGAATATGCATAAGGAGGTATTCCGCCGGTTACCGTCAAATCGGCTGAACCGTCGTTAGAGCCGTGACAAGTTACATCTGAACTAACCAAACTTAAAGCTAAAGCTTGAGGTTCAAAAATTTCAATTGAATCGAGAATTGTGCAATTATTAGTGTCGGTGACAGTTACAGAATATATACCAACAGAGACGCCCTGTAGGTCGTCTGTACTTTCCCCTGTATTCCATAAATAAGTATAAGGGAGTGTCCCGCCTGAAATTGTAAGGTTAATTGAACCATCACTATTTCCGTTACATGATACGTCGGTTTTTCCATAATTAATTGCTAATTGCGCGGGTTCTTCAATAAGCATACCTGTTGCGATTATCAAACAACCATTATTATCGGTAGCTGTAATTCCATAAACATCAGAACTTAATCCGGTAATATCTTCGGTTGTTTCTCCATTACTCCAATTAAATAAATAAGGAAATATTCCTCCGCTTAGTGTAAGGTCAATCATCCCGTCGGTAACTCCAAAGCAGGAAATATGATATAAATCAATATTAACGGTAAATGGAGCAGGTTCAGTAATTTCAATAGAATCTGTTACAATGCATCCATGAGAGTCGGTAACTGTAACTTTATAAATTCCAGCAGGTATGTTTACAAGGTCTTCAGTGGTTTCACCGCCGAACCAAGCATAACTATATTGAATTGTTCCGCCGGTAACAGTTAAGTCGGCAACTCCGGTACTATCGCTGTAACAGCTAACATTAATTCCAGCAAGTGAAGCAGTCAAAATATCCGGTTCGGTAATAACAACAGAATCTATAACTGTACAATTATTGTTATCGGTTACCGTTACTGAATATATCCCAGCAGAGACGCCCTGTAGGTCGTCTGTACTTGCCCCTGTGTTCCATAAATAAGCATAAGGGAGTGTTCCGCCTGAAACAGTTACATTAGCAGACCCATTATTATCTCCATTACAAAGTACATCTGTAGCAATAATTCCTGAAATTAACGGATCCGGTTCAGTTATTTCAGTTATCTCAAAAGCTTCACAACCATTTGCGTCTAATATTGTAACATTATAAATACCTGCACATAAATTAACGGCGGTATTAGTTGTTTGATTCAATGGATCGTCCCATTGATATGAATATGGCGCTGTCCCTCCGGTTGCTGAAACAACAGCTTCGCCATCGCATAACCCGTTACAACTGACATTTGTCAGAGAGCTTATGCTTACTGCCGGGGCGCCTCCATTGTTTATTATAACAGTCTCAACGGCAATACATGTTAAAAAGTCTGTTACTGTAACATTATAAATACCTGCTGCCAGTCCTGAAGCAGTATCATTAGTTTGGGTTAAAGGATCGTCCCATAAATAAGTATAAGGAGATATACCGCCAGTTACACTTACTGATGCTTCTCCATTAGAAATACCACAATCAGGATTTATTACGGAAGTTGTAAGAACCATTACAGTGGGTTCAGTAATTGTTGCTGATGCAGTGATTGTACAATTATTGAAATCGGCAACTGTAACCGTATAAGCATTGGCGGTTAAACCACTAATATCCTCTGTTGTTGCTGAATTGCTCCACAGATAAACATAAGGACCAATACCGCCACTTACTGTCAGGTCAATGCTGCCGTTGTTTCCTCCATTACATGATACATTAGTCTGTATTGTGCCTGCACTTAAAACTGCAGGTTCAGTAATGATTACACTTGCTGTTGCAGTACACAGTTTAGCATCGGTTACAGTAACTGTATATGTATTTGGTGCAAGTCCTGCAATGTCTTCGGTGGTTTCAGTGGTTGACCAGGCGTAAGTGAATGGCAATGTACCTCCACCTGCCGTTAAATTGGCTGAACCGTTAGCAAGGCCATTGCAGGAAACATTAGTCCCCACGATTGAAGCGGTTAAAACTGCAGGTTCGGTGATAGCTACATTCGCTGTTGCAGTACAATTGTTTGCATCGGTTACGGTAACTGTATAGGTATTGGGAGCAAGTCCTGCAATGTCTTCTGTTGTTGCTAAATTTGACCATGCAAAGCCGTAAGGTAAAGTACCGCCTGCTACTGTTAAATTGGCTGAACCGTTAGCAAGTCCATTACATGAAACATTTGTTTCCACGATTGAAGCGATTAAAACTGCAGGTTCGGTTATAGCTACATTCGCTGTTGCAGTACAATTGTTTGCATCGGTTACAGTAACTGTATAGGTATTTGGTGCAAGTCCTGCAATGTCTTCGGTTGTTGCTGAATTTGACCAGACGTAAGTGAATGGCAATGTACCTCCACCTGCCGTTAAATTGGCTGAACCGTTAGTAAGTCCATTACATGAAACATTTGTTCCCACGATTGAAGCGGTTAAAACTGCGGGTTCGGTTATTATTGTCGTTCCAACAGCTTTGCAGTTCAAAACATCTGTGACTGTAACTAAATAAACATCGGGACAAAGGTTAATAGCCATTTGTGATGTTTGTGCAAGGGGGTCGCTCCATAAATAGGAATAAGGTGGCGAACCCAAAGAAGCATTTACAGTTGCCGTTCCATCACAATTACCATTACAAGTAACATTAGTTATATCTATACCATCAATAACAGGTCCGGCAATGTTATTAACTAAAGCGGTTTCGGTAATGGTGCATAAATTGAAATCCGTTACTGTTACATGGTAAGCGCCTGCAAAAAGATTAGAAGCTGTCTGTGTAGTTTGGAATAAAGGAAAATCATCCCACTGATAAGAATATGGTGGAACTCCACCAATAACATTAGCAGTTGCACTTCCATCAGGATTACCACAGGTAGCGTCATTTATTACAATACCGTTAACCAAAGCCGGTGGTTCGGTAATTGTTAGGTTCAGTAACTGTTCCGCTATTGATGGCGGTACAGCCGTACCAATCGGTAACAGTTACATCATAAATATTTGCTGTTAAATTGATAATATCTTCAGTTGTTTGAAGTGTATTTGTCCACACAAAATTGTATCCGGGTGTTCCTCCGGTAGTAGTGCAATATATAGAGCCATCGCTAGCCCCATTACATGAATTATTATATATACTATCAATAATAATAACAAGCAGCGGAGGTTCATTGACAACAGTGCTATCTGATGCCGTACAACCATTATTATCAGTTACGGTTACAATATAAGCTCCTGCACATAAATTAACTGCCAATTGATCGGTTTGTCCATCTGACCATAAAAATGAATAAGGAGGTGTTCCTCCTAAAAAATTAGCAAAACCGGTTCCGTTACATAAACCATTGCATGTAGCATCAGTAGAATCTGCAAGAACGGTTAAAAGAGGAGGTTCGTTAATAAATATATTAGTATTAGCTATGCATCCATTATTATCAGTAATTATAACATTATAAAATCCCATGCATAAACTATCAGCAGTTTTAGTATTTTGACTTAGAGGATCATTCCATTGGTAAGAATACGGGAGCGTACCGCCAACTCCCTGAGCTGTAGCAGTTCCGTTGCATAAACCCCAACAAGTAACATCAGAAAAACCGGATATAAAAACAAATAAAGGATTAGGTTGATATATTTCAATACTTTTTATTTTTGTGCAGCCAATAGCATCAGTTATTGTTACATTATAAACACCATTACATAAATTAACAGCAGTTTGAGTAGTTTGGAGGAACGGGTCATTCCATTGATAAAAATATGGGGGGATTCCATCTGACGGATTAGCAGTAGCAGTTCCATCACAGAAACCGTTGCAGGTAACATTAGTTCCTGAAACAGTTGCATTCAGAATAATAATATTAACAGTAACACTATCTGTACCGGTACATCCTAATATATCTGTAACTGTAACATGATACATTGTAGTAACATTAGGACTTGCAAATGGATTTGCAATATATGGATTACTTAAATTAGTTGGGAACCATTCATAATCAACTCCTCCACTAGCATTCAATTGTGTAGTTTGGCCTTTGCAAATATCAACATCAGACCCTGCGTCTGCTAGTACTTGGTTTACAAAAACTGTAACAGAGTCATCATCAAAACAAAAGCCGTCAGAAACTGTAACATAATAAGTAGAAGTAAAAGGAGGAATTACAGTTATTGAAGCAGTTGTTTCACCAGTACTCCATTGATAAATAATACCGCCGCTGGCAGTTAATTCAGCATTTTCACCGAAGCAAATATTCTGGTCTGGTCCTGCTTCTGCAACGAGAGTTCCAATAGTAACACTGACACTGTCAATATCAGTACATCCATAAATATCTGTTACTGTAACATAAAATGTAGAATCAGCTATAGGTGAGACATTAATAGATTGAGTAATTTCAGTAGTACTCCATAGATAGCTGACACCGCCTGTAGCAGTTAAAGTAGCAGTTCCGCCAAGACAAATTTCAATATCAGCACCTGCATCAGCAACTACTTCATAAACTGGAACAGTCATGATAGTATCATCACTACATCCGTTTTTTGTAACAGTAAGAGTTACATCATAATTCCCCGGTAAAACATATAGGTTTAGAGGATTTTGTAAAGAGGAAGAATTTCCATCCCCGAAATCCCAGCCCCATGATTCGGGGGCATTAGAAGATAAATCAGTAAATAAAGTGGGATTGCCAAGACATTCGGTAGTGAAATTAAAATCAGCAATTGAATTTTCTTTAACAGTAATATTTCTTATCATTGTATCTGCTCCACAATTATTTGTTATTATTAAAGTAACATTATAATTACCAGAAGTTGTATAGGAATGGGTTGGTTGTGGTTCAGTTGAAGTATAGCCATCACCGAAATCCCACTGACTGTTGTTAGGGTCAGAACTGCCATTCCATACATTTACAATTTCACCAGGACAAACAGTAGTAGGCCATGCCCAGAAATCGGCAGTAGGAGGGATATCATCTCTTATATTATAAGGTTGAAAGCTCGTTTCACTATCGCTATTACCGCAATTGTTTGTTACAGTCAAAGTAACAGTATAAAAACCTGTGCTGTCAAATACATGGACAGGATTAACTTCTGTTGATGTAAATCCATCGCCAAAATTCCAGAAAACATCGGTTGTATCGCTGCTGAAATTTTGAAACTGAACTGCGGTTCCCATACACATAGGTTGCCACGGACCAGGAGTGGACCAGAAATTAGCCAATGGAACTCCGTCATTAACCACAGAAATAGTGTTATAAGCTGTATCTGTATTACCACAGGAATTATAAACAATTAAGCTAATATTGTAATTGCCGAGTAAATCATACGCATGGATTGGGTTTACATCAGTAGAAGTATAACCATCGCCAAAGTCCCAAAAGACTCCATACTCGGTATCAGAACTATTATTAGTAAAGCTAACCATTGTTTCCGGACATGGTTCCCATGGATTCCAATTAAATGATGCGAAAGGTGTAGCAAGAGGAGTAACATTAATGATAATTGTATCGTTATTTGAATTGCCGCAGGAATTAGTGCCTGTAAATATTACATCATAAACCCCGATATTGGTAAATGTATGTGTTGGGTTTTGCTGAGTAGAAGAAAAGCCATCGTCAAAATCCCAGTAATAGTTTATTAAGTTTGTGCCATCTCCTGTAAAGCTAACTTCATCATCCGGACAAATTGTTGTAATATCAGCACCAGACCAAACTGAAGGGATTATTGTATTATCAATTGTAACATTAAAATACGAAGTATCACTACTGCAACTGTTAAATCCGATTATACTCACATTATATATCCCGATAGATGCATAAGAATGTGTAGTGTTTTGATTTAAAGAAGAATCTCCGCCACCAAAGAACCACTTATAAGAAATAACATCTGAACTGCCATTTGCATTAAAATCAATATTCTCGTTAGGACAAGCGGGATTAGGATTAGCCCATCCTCCAATCCAAGGTTGTGCAGAATCGCTTACAAATACCTGGTTGATTATTGTATCGGTACCACAGACATTACCTGCAATTAATTTCACATTAAATGTATCTTCATAACTATATATATGGGTGGCATTAAAAGTATATGCAGTATCACCATCATCGAAAATCCATTCAGTATAAACCGGAATGGGCCATGAAAAATTCTGAAATTCAATCGTAATATTAGGACAGGAAGGATTGGGGTCTGGCCAGAACCAAGAATTAGGAATAATTTGTATAATAATTGTTTTTGATTCAACATCATTGCCTCCAAAGCCATCAAAAGCAGTTAAAATAACTGTAAAATTTCCTTGCAATGTATAAATATGGTATGGATTTACATCAAATGAGTGTGGAGAACCATCGCCAAAGTCCCAGTCATAAAACACTGCTCCTGTACTTAGATTTGTAAACACAACAGAATCCGAGGCACATCCATTGTTTGTATAAGCAAAAGTAAAATCTGCTATAGGTTGTGCAGTTAAACCTAAAGTAAAAAATGCTGCAAAAACAAAAATGTATAACTTTTTCATAATATTAAAGTTTTATGTTAATGGTTAATAATGCGAATTAAAAATACAAATATGAGTCTCCTCTAAAAAATCAATTATGCCACTAAATCACTAAAACACAAAATTTCACTAAAAATGTATTTTATTGTTAATCAATCTTTTGTGGGATTTAGTGTCTTTGTGTTTTTGTGGCATTTTTTGTAACATTAACTTTTTAGAGTGGACTCAAATATTAACAATAATTTTTTTGAAGCGCCAAAGATAGAAAAAATAAATACGACAAAAAGACGCTTTGTTACTGTAAAAGGTTGCAGTAGAAAAAAAAATTTGACGAATTGTTGTTTTTGGGTGATGAAAGGAAAAATATTATTGATATTTGGAGTAAGTGATTATAGTATTGTTTTTTCTTAACGGATTGTTTTTAAAAT
>JACQWN010000583.1 GCA_016209245.1 Bacteroidia bacterium | reverse complement strand
TATAAAGAAGATTAATTTATTATAAAAAAAAGTGTATGTTTGTAAACAATTTACCTTTATTTGATGAAATTATTTATTTTCCTTCCATTCCTTCTATTCCTTATAAGCGGGTTAAATAGTATTACAGCGCAGGATAATATTCTTTTTCTGAACGGAAGAACTTTAACCGTGCCATGTTATAAAATAGATACTGAAAAAAATGTGTTGGTTTTTATGAATAAACGACAAAAAATGAAGGCATTGGATTGTGAGTATATTTTTTCGATAACTGATTTTCAGGGAAATGAGAAAATATTGTATAAGCCCGATTCGTTAGCGATACATTTTTTATCATTGAAAGAGATGAAAAGCTTTATTTCCGGAGAGCAAAAAGCTTTTAAAAGCTATAAGGCGCCATTGGCAACCGGAACGGGCTTTCTTATTGGGGCGTCTTCTCCATTTGTTTTAAATATTCTTTATTCATTCCTTCCGCCAGCAATAACACCTTCAGTGTATGAATTAATTCCTGTCAGTGAAAAATTAGCAATAAGAAAATGTCCGGAAAACAGAAATGACAAATATTATATTCTCGGATACCGTGAAGCTGCGACATCAAAAAGGGTAACATTTGTTCTAATCGGTACCGGGGTCGGTTTTGCGGCAGGAATTATTGCACGGATTATTTTGGGAACAATCCAAAGGAATTAAGTTTGTTATACAGATAGATGACTTTTATTATAAACATTACTTTTTCAACCCTTAATTCGCATAATTAATTTTTTTTTTTACTTGTTGATTCATCATCCGGAAAATAATATCTTTGTTGTCTTATTTTATAATTCAAATTATCAAATCAAATAAACTATCTTTTATGAAAACTTATTTTAACTTATTAACGAAAGCATTAATTGCTTCTATCTGCTTTTGCATGGTTATTACTTATGCAAATGCTCAAAACATTGCCATCAGCGACGACGATGGCTATACAGCCGACGGCTCGGCTATGCTTGATGTGAAATCCACAACAAAAGGATTTCTTGCACCGCGGTTATCAACCGACCAGAGAGATGCAATAGTAAGCCCTGCTACAGGTTTGTTGATTTTCGATACCGATCAGAATAGTTTTTATTTTTATAATGGTGCTGTATGGATTAACCTTACCTCAGGAAATCCAAGTTACCTTTGGGGGCTATCGGGGTCAAACGTATATTTAAACAATTTGTCATATAAACTTGGGGTGGGAACTACATCTTCGGCTGCTAAACTTGGCGTACAAGGCACAATCCCGATAAACAGCAATGAACCCTTGTTTGAAGTCATAAACAGCGCCGGAGATACTGTTTTTGCGGTGTACTCGCAGGGTGTGCGGGTAAGGGTTGCCGATGATGCGTTAAAAGCTGCGGGCAGCCGTAGCGGGTTTGCAGTCGGTGGCTTCAGCATGAGTAAAGCAAATACAAACGAATATTTACGGGTCACACCTGACAGCGTCAGGATTTACATTCAACCAGGGGGAATCAAAGCAAGCGGAAGCCGCAGCGGGTTTGCAGTCGGCGGCTTCAGCGTATCAAAAGGTACGGTAGAAGATTTTATCTATATTGCCGAAGACAGCAGCCGTGTTTATACAAATGGTAAAGGCGGTTTTGCAGCAAAGGATATTTCAACGCCGGTATCAACAAGCTATATGAACCTGACACCTGAAAATTATTTTATCGGACACGAAAGCGGTATCAAAAATACAACAGGAATATATAATTCATTTCTCGGTTATCAGGCAGGAAAAAATAATGTTCAGGCGCAAAGCAATGTTTTCATAGGGTATCAAAGCGGTACAAGTACAACCGGCGAAGGCGCCTATTGGTGGCAGGGCGGTCTGAATGTCTTTGTAGGATATAAAGCCGGGTTCAGCAATCTGACTGGAGGCCAAAATCTGGCTATTGGACCTGAATCATTTTATTCAAATATTAATGGCGACTTTAATATCGCTGTCGGTTATCAGTCTCTTTATACAAATAGTTCAGGAACTTATAATCTCGCTGTTGGTAAATTGGCATTATATGCAAATACTACCGGTAGCGAAAATATGGCTTTAGGTTCTTATGCTTTGAATTATAACACTGAGGGTTGGTCAAATGTAGCGGTCGGAGGCGGTTCACTAAGCTCTAATACAATCGGTAATTACAATTGTGGCGTAGGAATCTCTGCATTGCCTAGTATAAGCGATGGAAGCTACAATATCGGTATCGGAAAATTCGCATTAATGAACAATCAACATGGTAATTATAATACCGCTATCGGAACAGATGCCGCTAATCTGCCTTTTTATAATGACTTTTCAAATACTGCAACAATAGGATATAATGCTATGGTTTATGCCGATAATTCCGCACGCATTGGTAACACGTCCATGGTTTCAATCGGAGGACAGGTTGATTGGTCTGTATTATCCGATGGTCGCTTTAAGGAAAATGTCCATGAGAATGTGCCGGGTCTTGCTTTTATTCGTAAGCTCCGTCCGGTTACATATAATCTTAACATCCAAAAGCTCGAAGAATTTAAAGGGATAACTTCATGCAGTGATTGGAGCGGCAAGTATGACATCGAAAAAATGAATTTTACCGGATTTATTGCACAGGAGGTAGAACAGATTGCTATCGAACTGGGATATGATTTTAGCGGTATTGACAAAACTGCTTTAAAAAACGGCGGGACTTATGCACTTCGCTATGCCGAATTTACCGTTCCCCTTGTCAAAGCCATCCAGGAACAGCAGGAAATGATAGAAGCCCTGCAAAAACAAGTATCCGACCTCGAAAATACCGTACGGTAGTTTAAAGATATAGCTGACAAAGGCGAATAATCAAAAAAATATTTTTTGTAAATCAATATATTAACGACAAGTCCGATTTGGTTGAAAAAACCCTTTCTTATTATTTGCAACGTCAAAAAGAAAAAGTCAAACAGATTAAAATCCAAAAATTGAATGCCATAGATACATTTCCGCCCGGTTTAAAAATTTCCATTACAGGCGACCAGTCGAAGTTTACAAAAAATGTGGTGGAAGAATTGAATAATACCATAATCATCGGTTTTATTCTTGTAACTATTGTGCTTATGTTTTTTATGGGTTTTACAAATGCTTTTTTTGTCGGGCTTTCAATTCCTCTTTCTATGTGCATCTCTTATCTGGTTTTACCAGGTATTGATTATACTATGAATATGGTAGTGATGTTTGCTTTTATTTTTGCACTTGGAATAATCGTTGACGATGCTATAGTTGTTATTGAAAATACTCACCGGATTCACAGAAAAGAAAAAAATATTGTACAAGCTGCAAAAATGGCTGCAGGTGAAGTATTTCTGCCAATTTTATCAGGCACTCTAACAACCCTCGCCCCGTTTTTTCCGCTTATTTTCTGGCCGGGTATTGTCGGAAAATTTTTGCATTTTATACCGGTTACTGTTATTTTAGCATTATTCGCTTCCCTTTTTGTAGCTTATATTATCAATCCTATATTTGCTGTCTCGTTTATGAAATATGAATATGATAAGCCAAAAAACATAAATTACAGAAAAATCTTGCTTCCATATTTTGATGATTTTTACATTTCTGCTTGTGGGAATCGTCAAGCCCAAAATTGTTTTTTTCCCTGATAACGAACCACAATCGTTTTTTGTGCATATCGGTTTGCCTGTTGAAACCCATCAGAATGTAACCGATTCCGTTACTATGCTTGTTGAACAAAAAATAATTAAAGTTCTGGGTAAGGATAATCCTGTTGTTGAAGATGAATTTCCTATAATTTTACGGTTCAATGAAAAAATTCGTGAGAATATCAATACTTTATTGGAACATTATATTACTTTCCGTGATATGAACACCGGCGTGCTTAAATCAATTCCTCTGTCAGCTGTTGCTAAAATAGAATATTCCGATTCATATGGCGGAATTAAACGTCTTAATATGAAAAGGGTCATTTCGCTTTCATCCGAAATATTACCAGGATATAATGCTAATGATATACAGAATAAAATTTCGGGAACGGTTGAAAATTTTCCGCGCCGTTCTGGTGTTACTATAAATATGACAGGTGAGCGGGAGGAAATGGATGAAGCATCGCGTTTTTTAATGAAAGCCATGTTAATATCACTTGGCCTGATATTTTTTATTCTTATCGCCCAGTTTAATTCATTCAGCAAATCGGTTATCATTTTAAGCGAAGTTATATTCAGCATTATAGGTGTTTTGCTCGGGATAATGATTTTTGGCATGTCTGTATCGGTTGCCTTAACCGGTCTTGGAATAGTTGCGCTTGGAGGAATAGTTGTAAGGAATGGAATTTTAATAGTAGAGTTTACCGATGTATTGAAGGCAAGTGGGATGAAAACACGCGAGGCGATTATTCAAACCGGAAAAATAAGAATTACGCCTGTAGTCCTGACTGCTACTGCGACAATGCTCGGATTAGTCCCGCTTGCAGTGGGAATGAACATTGATTTTTGTACCTGTTATGTATTTTATGGCGTATGCGATGAAGATTTCTCTAAAGAGAAGAAAAACAACAAGATTATATGCAGCAACCTAATGATAATGAAATAATGCGCAATAATCAATAGCACGTGTTTCCTTGTCAAGT
>JACQWN010000157.1:10502-16408 GCA_016209245.1 Bacteroidia bacterium | reverse complement strand
TGTTAAATTGTTAAATTGCGATGCATTGAGCTTGTCGAAATGTTAAATTGTTAAATTGCTAAATTGCTAAAGTGTTAATGTGCTAATGTGCTAATGTGCTAATGTGTTAATGTATTAATGTGTTAATGTGTTAATGTGTTAATGTGTTAATGTGCTAATGTGTTAATGTATTTAAGTGTTTAAGTATTAACAATATTTTATTTATTTTGAAAAATATTATACATAAAACGGGGTAAATTTCCGCATTTTAAAATACATGACGCTCAATTGTCTTACAGACGAATTGAGGTCGCCTGACTTTCGTTCGTCCACAGGACAACGAAACGTCATATTTCTATATTTGCGGAAATTTATCCCGTGCATAGTATAATAATGATTTGTTTTTATGTACAGATGATGGCTTAATTATAATTAATAAACTAAATAGTAATATACAGGTCTGTAATAAAAAAAATATACCGAATTGATATCCGATAAAGTTAATTGCGTTACCAAGGATTATAGAGGATTTTACTGGATTGGCACAAGTAAAGGATTATATAAATTTGACCCGGCTAATAGTAAAATTAAAAAAGCCAGCATAAAAAATTCTGATATCAATCTGGAATCATTTTATATCAATTCAATTTATGTTGAGAAAAATAATTCATTATGGATAGGTACCGGAAGAGGATTGATTTATTTTAGTCAATCAGAAAATACTGTTCAGCATTATTTGAACGATGAAAAAGATAAAACAAGTTTACTTAATGATAATATATATGCTGTGGCAGGAGATGACAACGATAATATTTTTATAGCAACAGAAAAAGGGCTTGCAAAATTTGATAAAAAAAACAAGAAATTTATTAATTTTAATAAAGCTTCGGACAATAGCCGAACAAACGGGTTAATCAGTTGTGCAATTAAAGACAGTAAAGGGTACATCTGGGTAGGTACAATGTATAATTATGGGTTAAACCGGTACAATCCCGCAAATGGTAAAGTTGAGCATTTTTACTGTAATGATTATGATTCAACAAGTATTAAGGGGAAAATTGTTTCATGTGTATTTGAAGATTCAAAAAAACAAATCTGGATTGGAACCGATAAAGGTTTATTCAGATTTTGCCATACCTTTAAAGTTTGGTAATCATTGTATTAGAAAAACCTGTCAGGTTTTTATGATTAATATAAGTGTGCAATAATTGTAAATTTACGTAAAAAATGCTAAAAAATGTTTTGGGCTTATAAAAAAGAAAACAAAAACGAATAAATTATTGAAATCATGACTGACTTATTTATAAACGTAAGGATTCTAGATATCCTTGACATTGTTCTGGTTGCCTTTTTAATGTACCAGATATATTTCCTGATAAAAGGGACGGTTGCAATCAATATATTTTTAGGAATTTTTGCAGTTTATTTGATTTGGTTGATTGTTAAGGCGATGAATCTGCAATTGCTAAGCTCAATACTTGGACAGTTTATCGGGGTTGGTGTGATTGCTCTTATAATTGTATTTCAACAGGAAATAAGGCGATTTCTGCTTATGCTCGGCACAAAATATTTTGTTGATAATAAACGTAATCCCTTGACATGGATTTTTTCTTTTGGGATACAAAAAAAATCAGGTGAATATGTTAATGAATTGATTGAAGCATGTTCAAAACTTGCACAAACACGTACAGGCGCCCTTATAGTCGTTTCAAAATACTCTGAATTGCTTTCTTTTGCTCATACCGGCGACATTATAGAGGCAAATATTTCGAACCGGCTGATAGAAAGTATTTTTAACAAATTCAGCCCGTTGCACGATGGAGCGATTATAATAACAGGAAATAAGATAAAAGCGGCACGATGTGTATTGCCATTGTCCGACAGCACTACTATCGCTCCTAATTTAGGCTTGCGACATCGCTCAGCATTGGGCATGAGCCAGATGACGGAAGCAGGTGTTATTGTTGTTTCCGAAGAAACAGGTGATATTTCCTTCGCAAAATCAGGCGTGCTGAAAACAAAAATTTCATATGAAGAGTTGAAGAAGATATTGGAGGATGTATTTTAAAACCTGACTCCCAAAACTATAATATCATCTATTTGCTCCGATTCCCCCATCCAGTTTTTAAGAGTTTCTTCAAGTAATTCTTTTTGTCGGGAAGTATGCATGGCATGAATTTCAATCAGAAGATTCAAAAAATTTTTCATCATAAATTTTTTGCCTGTAATATAATTATACTGGTCGTGGTAGCCATCAGAGAAAAGATATATTATATCGCCGGATTGAATTTTAATTTCATATTTTTCAAATGTTTTTTCAATGTTTACCAAAGCGCCACCGATTGAATATTTTTTTCCGTCAAATTTTGTAAAAATTCCTTTAGAAATATAGCACAACGGACGGTTTGCACCTGAAAATTCAAGTATTCCCGATTTAATGTTATAAGCGCAAAGGGCGATGTCCATGCCATCGAAATTATCTTCATCGCCTTGCTGATGTAAAGCGGCTTTGACATCGAGGTTTAATTTTTTCAGAATGTCATTTGTATTAACTATTTCTTCTATAGTAATGATATGACGGAGTAAATTTTCTCCGATAATTGACATAAAAGCGCCAGGAACGCCATGTCCTGTACAGTCAGCCACAGTATAATAAATCAAGCCATTTTTTTCTGCGTACCAGAAAAAATCTCCGCTTACAATAGTTTTGGGTTTATATATAAGAAAAGAATCGCTGAAATATTCATGAAATAAATCAAAAGCCGGCAATAATGCAGATTGAATACGACGTGCATATTCTATGCTGCTCATAATATCCTCGTTTTTTTGCTGCAGCTCATAAGTCCGCTCGGCTACTTTTTGCTCTAATATTCTTTTTTCACGTTTTAACATGCCGGTTCTGATTTGATAAAATAAAAATAAAAGGAAAATACATAGAACAATCATGAGCAGAATAAATGAGGTACGCTTATAAAACGGCGGTGTTATTATGATTATAATTTGCTTTTCCAGTTTATTCCAGATTCCTTCGCTATTTGCAGCTTTTACTTTAAAAATATATTCCCCGGGTTCAAGGTTGGGATAACTTGCAAAACGTCTGATATCCGGATTACTCCACCCAATATCGAGATTTTCCATTTTATAGGAATACAGATTTTTAAGCGGAAAAACATAATCAAGCCCGACAAATTCAAAAGCTATAAAATTTTCTTTGTATGATAATTTAATTTTCTTTTTATAATCAAATACGGAATCAAAATGTACTTCATTGTTGAACATTTTAAAAACAGCAAAATGTACAGGTATATCATAATTGTTAATTTCCATTTTATCAGGGTGAAAAGAATTTATACCATTTGGCCCGCCAAAAAATATCTCTCCGTCGCTGTTTTTGAAATATGCACATTGATTAAATTCATTTCCCTGTAAACCATATTCTTTATCATAGTTAGTAAATGAAGCCGGTGTAACCTTAGGAAGAGAAGGAGCAAACTTTGAAATTCCCCGGTTCGTGCTCATCCACAGACATCCATTATTATCAGGAATAATTGCATATATATGGTCGTTTGGCAATCCGTCTTTCCTGAAATAGCTGATAAACCGCCTTGTTTTCTTATTGAATTTATTAAGTCCTGATTCTGTGGCAATCCAAACAGTACTATTACCACTGTCGTAAATATGCACGACTGAATTTGAGCTGATACTGGCAGTGTCTTTATTATTATTAAGAAAAGCATTGGCAATGCCTGTGGTAGTATTGAAAATATTAAAACCACCATACATAGTTCCGACCAGCAGTGTGTCGTTATTATTTCCTGCAATGCAAAAAATACGGTTACTCCCAAAACCGTTTTCAGCAGTGTAAGTTTTAAATTTTTCCGTGCTTTTTTCAAACCGGGTTAAGCCGCCAAAAGTGCCGAGCCATAAATATTTTTCTTCATTATACAGACAGACGACAGTATTATTTGCCATTCCGCTGTTTGTTGTGTTGTATGTCGTAACCATGCCATTTTTCCTGTCAAATTTTTGTAATCCGCCTCCCCATGTTCCAAGCCATATAGTTCCATCTTTTTCGACCGATATTGCAAGAATTGAGGGATGAAGAGTGTGGAATTGCGGCATATCTGCATAGTTGATAATACTATCGTTATTCCGCTTAAAATAAATGAGACTTCCATCTTTAGTCCCAATTAACAGCGATCCGTCAGAATCCTCATTAATTGCATGAACTACCTTGCTTTTAAAATTCCGTTCATTTCGACTCCGCTCAATGAACGGAATAGTGCTAAAAGGCGGATAATAATTAAATTTCCATTTAGAAGGATGAAAGACATTGATACCGTTTCCATATGTTCCGACCCAAAGGCTTCCCGCTTTATCTTCATAAACTGAATACAGGTCATTAAAATTAAGACTGAAAGGGTCGTCATAATTGCTTGTCAAATAGTTATAAAAGCCATCTTTTTCTTTGTCATAAAAAGTTAAGCCGCTTGATGTCGCTGCCCATATTTTCCCATTTCTATCTTTAATAATTGTCTTTATCCTGTTTTTCAAATTATTCATCACCGTCTTGGTCCCGGGGATAAATTTCAGGATACCATAATCGGTGAAACGACAGCTTACTCGGTCGAAGCGGCTTATTCCTCCCGCATCAGTACCGACCCATATTTTACCATCACTTTCTTCTAACAAGCAAGTGATTTTATTTTTATTTGCATTCCATTGTTCTGATTGCTTTTCAGAATATAAATATTTCTCGAATATTTCATTTTGTATATCAAATTTCAATAATCCATTGCAATTTGTTCCAACCCATAACTTTCCAGTTTTGTCAATCATTAGACATTTAACATCGTTGATATTCGATAAATTTGAATCTTTCTGCTGATTATAAACCGAAAATATTTTATTTTTTCTTTCAAATTTTACAAGACCGCAGTTTTTGGTACCCAGCCAGATGTTTTGTTGTCTATCTTCTGCTATTGCCTGAATAATATTATCAGGGATAGAACCGGAATTTTTTTCATCATGCTGAAAACGTGTGATTTTACCGAACAACGGCTCATAACTGTTAAGCCCGTTATTTGTGCCAATCCAAAGTATTCCATTGCTGTCTTCGAAAAGAGAGAGAATTTTATTACCAGAGATTGAATTGGAATCGGTAGGATTATATTGAAAAATCTGAAAGTTGTAACCGTCGAAACGGTTAAGCCCGTCTTCGGTGCCAAACCACAGATATCCGGCTCTGTCCTGAAGAATACAGGTAATTGTACCCTGCGACAATCCATTGTCAGTTGTATATTTTTCAAAACGGATATTTTGACCGGATGAGTGATAATACAAAAAATTTGAAATCAAGGTTATAAGAATAATCAAAATAATAGGCAGGGAATTTCCCGTGTGATATTGTTTGGAGAATATGCGGTTTTTATTAATTTTCATATTCTTTAAATAGATTATGATAAAACGTAAAAATAATAGATTCTTAGCATTTTTCAAAAGAGAGATAAAGTAGTTAGCAAATTTATATAAAAAATGCGTATAATTTGATTTTTTATTTTCAATGTACTCCCCTCATTCTCCTTTCTCAAGAATTTTTGTGAATACAGAAAAATAGACTAATTTTGTAAACAATAAAATTTGTAACTATTCAGCCTTGTTAATCATCTGTATTGCAAATAAATAATATAATCACAAAGTACACTATGGAAATTCACCAAGAACACAAAGAAATGTCTTTGATATTCGAATGGGATATAAATAAAGCCGAAATCAATGAAAAAAAACATGGAATTACATTTCCTGAGGCTGCCACAATTTTTGGTGATCAGGATGCTCTAACTATTGCTGATCCAAAACATTCGGGTATTGAAGAAAGAAAAATAACAATGGGTGAATCTTATAAAGATTCGGTTCTTGTTGTATCT
>JACQWN010000157.1:0-10479 GCA_016209245.1 Bacteroidia bacterium | reverse complement strand
AGAACGCGATGATAAAATTCGAATAATATACGCCAGGATTGCATCAAAAAAAGAAAGGAAACAGTATTATGAAAAAAAAGGGAAAATATAATGAAATAGAGGATGAGTATGATTTTAGTCAGGCTGAAAAAGGCAGATATTTTGCAAGATTTCAGAAAGGAAGCAATGTAGTTGTGCTTGATCCTGATGTTGCCGTAATTTTTCAAAACCGGCAATTTCTCAATGAATGTCTTCGTGCTTTGGCCGGAATAATGAAGTTACACGAAAAAGTCTAACTCATCCATTACTCCCTTCTGAACATTTTTCAAAAAAGTCGTTTTTAAGAAGCGCTTTTTTTAAGGAAACAAATTGCATCGGGACCTGTGTTGAACAAGAGGTCAATTACCGATAAGTCAGGTAAAAATCCATATTTCCCGGAAAATACCTGTGGATATTTATAAGGTGTATAACAAGGAGCGTTTATACGACGGTGAATTTTAGGATGTATTGAATTTCGGAAATCGTTAAATGCAGGATAAACTGAAGTAAACTGTGATGTAAGTGAAAAATGGGACTCAATTTTTAGAAATTTTAATAAGGTTTTATGTATTTCGATGTCAAGGTCAAAGAGAAATTTATATTTTTTAATAAAGAAAGGAATCAATGGCTCAACATAATATTTGTAAAACGGAGATGAGCTATATGCTGATTCAATAGATTTGAAGTGAAGCTTTTGCCAATTAGTACGGTAACAAATTTTTACATTTTTTATTAAAACTTTAGATTCGGCGTTTTTTTCCACAGGTACGCTAAGGGTAAGCCTGCCGTTAGCGCCATATATCTCACAACGGTTACGGTACGATTGTTTTATATAATTTTCATAAGCTTCAATAAGCACATTGAAATTCAGGAATTTTGTATA
Source organism: Bacteroidia bacterium (assembly GCA_016209245.1). Lineage (GTDB taxonomy): Bacteria > Bacteroidota > Bacteroidia > Bacteroidales > BM523 > JACQWN01. Next base: position 9,578 of record JACQWN010000157.1, on the reverse strand, counting down.
ATATTGGACAGAGCCAAAATAAGCGATGGAGAGTATTTTTGGATTTGATTCCATATACTGGCAATTTGTATCTGCTCATCTGTTCTATTTTAGCCACAGATTTCACTGATTAAATAAAAAAAATCTGTGTAATCTGTGGTGAATCATTGGCGATCGTCTCTGCTACTATAATATCTCAATTCTATAATCCTTATTTCCCCTGAAGCATACTACAACTCCCCGCCAGGTTTTATATTCGCCCTTCAGATAGCTTTGCAGCTGTTGTTTGCCTTGGTCAAACATTGCGTTTAATTCTTTGTCGGTAGCTGATTTTGGCACGCGTTTAATTTCAAATAAATCATGTAACCTGTAAGGCGCATCGGACAGCCGTTCACCGGAGGCCGTAGCCTTTGGCGAAGGCACTCGGCCATGGCCTTTGGCGCCGGACGATTTTGGATATGAATATACAATAAGGTTGGCCTGTCCGTTGGGTAAGTTATATTCGGGCAATACTTCATATAAATCTTTGGGTGTATTGTTATAAATTAAATGGAACAGAAGCCCATGATAAAAGCTTTCGTTGACATTGGCGAAAAAGTCGCCGGGAAATTGTTGTACTACTTCCGTGAAAAATCCTTGAACCAGAAATTCAACATTCCCCGTAGTCAAATATTCCACCATCCATTTACTGTAATCTTTTTTCTCTATTTCAAAATCTTTGATTCGTTCAAAATAGCTTAATGCACGCTCGTAGGTTACTAAATTGGGAATTTTCAGCAGGAATCTTTTATCGCTATATGTAAGGATACCGGAAAATAGCAATCCTTCTACAATATGCCTGCCTTCTTTATAATCTCTCATATCAAAAGTGATATTGATTTTCGATGAAAACTGAATAGCTTTATCACGGCTAAGGGTTTCGATCACCTCGTCGCGTTTTTTAAAATTATTGCCAAATAAAAATGCAATCTGGTTGTAATCAACGCGTATATTACTATCGGTGAAATCATCGGGTAACTTTCCTGAATGAATGAGCTTTTCAAGAAGATACAATGTCATCATCGGGTTATAGACAAGTTCCGAGGCAGGTGAAAATCTGTAACCGTTATAATAATGTTGTATTATTTGTTTCACATCTTGTTTAGGAACAGGAATGTCATGTTCCCTATAAATATCATCAGCCAGAGTAACCGTTCACGGTTACTAAAAAAGGAATAATGTGTTACTGTTCGGGTTAATCAATGACAAACATAATACATAATATGAAATTAACAATCGTTTGTTAATATCTTTTTTTTTGAGGATTAAATGTAAAAGTAATATGTACAACTTTGCACAATGCAAGTACCGGAAGGATACATACTGATAACACTGGAAGAATATAATGGGCTTAAAGAGACAATTCGTGTATTATCAGAAAAAGTAGCAAAATTATCAAAGACTTCCAAAAATTCAAGCAAACCACCTTCAAGTGATTTTATAAAACAGAATCACAAAACAAATAAAGAACAAAATGGTAAAATAGGAGCCCAGCCAGGTCATCCAAAACATGAACGTCAACCATTTTCACAAGATGAGGTACATGATGTACTCGAATATAATCTGACGGAATGTCCTGTATGCCATAATACAGTTGAAATAGATTTAAGCAAAGAGCCAAAAATAATCCAACAAGCAGAGATAATAGAAGTTCCAATTTCAATAGAAGAACACAAAGCGTATGCATACTGGTGTAAGAATTGTCAAGCATATCATTATGCTGAATTTCCTCCAGAGGTAATAAAAGCAGGCCTGTTTAAAGCAAAAATGACAGCTCTTGTAGCTTACATGAAGAATGTATGCCATTGCTCATTTTCGAATATAAGAAAATATATTCGGGATGTACTCCATCTAAAGGTTTCAAGAGGTTATTTGAGTAAGATCATACAGAAGGTGAGCAATAGTTTGGAAATGGCTTATGAAGAACTTTTAAGAGTATTACCTCTAGCAATTAAAGTAAATATTGACGAAACAGGTCATAAAGAAAATGGAGAGAAATTCTGGACTTGGGTATTCAAAACAGACTTATTCGTATTGTTCAAAATAGACAAGTCAAGAGGTTCAGATGTTCTGATAGAAGTATTAGGGAAAGAATTTAATGGGGTTTTAGGGTGCGATTATTTTTCAGCCTATCGGAAATACATGAATGATTTTAACATTATTGTCCAATTTTGTATAGCCCATCTGATAAGAGACATTAAATATCTCACTTCATTGCCTGATACAGAAACAAAAGAATATGGAAAAAAATTACTTCTGTCCGTAAGGGAGTTATTTAAGATTATACATGAAAAAAGCAATATGCCGGAACAAAATTTTATAGATAGGCTTACTTATGCGAAAGAAAATATTATCAAAACAGCAATTCAGGAAGCTCCTGTTTATTTAGATAATAATGGAAAAGTAGTGAAAGAGAAATGCGAAGTAAAAAACATGGTTAAGAGATTTACGGACAACGGTAAAGCCTATTTTGAATTTATAACATCACCTGGTGTAGAACCAACCAATAATACAGCAGAACAAGCAATACGTTTTGTTGTTATTGACCGGCATGTTACTCAAGGAACACGAAGTATAAAAGGCAGAAAAGCAAATGAGCGTTTATGGACAGTTATCGCAACATGTTCTTTACGCGGTAAAAGTGCTTTTGAATTTATTTTAAAATCAGTTGAAGCTTATTTTTATAATAGAGCATCCCCATCATTAATTCCCGTCACAAGTTAACTATTCACTCAAGTTAATTTTAAAAAGTTTTTGATGAATAAGTTTTTCCTCTAAAAGAAGTATCAATCCGTCAACTGACGGATAAAAATATTATTTATACTCTCTCTAATTGGAAAATTAAAAAAAATTTTGTTTAACTTTGGCATCAAAGTACTTGGTGAGAAACTTTTCGGCAAAAACCGGCAACGTGAGTAACCGAAAATTGAAAACTGATAAACTGATTAAAAATTAATACTGTGAACGGTTACAAAAATTGGCATTTTTCATTGATTTGATTGATTACCAGATATTTAACAAATTCAATTAAAAAATAATTTGTGAAAATCTGTGTAATCTGTGGCTTAATTTTCTATTTTCCAATTTATATTTAGTTTATAATCAATCATTTAAATACCGTGAACGGTTACGTGAACGGTTACTTAAAAAGATACTTAATGAAAGGATTAGGAATGGATATATTGTATATACCGGAGATTATGAACAGGAACTGAATGGATTTAAACTTATCAACTACACATCTGTTTCAGCAATAGTATAATACGATACTGAAAAAATATGAGAATAAAAGTAATACTTGGATTATGCTTATTTTCAATAATAATACTATTGTTGTATCCTTGTATCGGTACATCTCAAAAAAATAATAATATATTCAATACGAAAACAAATCCACCATATTTAGAAATAACTGATGTATGGGTTGATTCCGTTTTTTCAAAAATGACCCCTGATGAAAGGCTCGGTCAGTTATTTATGGTCGCTGCATACTCAAACCATGGCAATGCTCATGTTGAAGAGCTCAGTCATATTATAAAAGAATACAAAATCGGGGGTTTAATATTCCTTCAAGGTAACCCGGTAAATCAAGCTAAACTTACAAACTATTATCAATCGGAATCTAAAATTCCTTTGTTTATTGCTATGGATGCTGAATGGGGTCCGGCAATGCAGTTGGATAGCCTGACAAAATTTCCTTATCATATGGCACTTGGAGCTATTCAGGATGATAGCATGCTCTATGAATTTGGATGTGAAGTAGCAAGACAATTAAAGCTGCTTGGCGTTCATATAAATTTTGCACCTGTGCTTGATATAAATAATAACCCCTTAAACCCGGTCATAAGTGTAAGGTCATTTGGTGAAGATAAAATTCAAGTTGCAAGAAAAGGTTATGCCTATATGTCAGGTCTGCAGGATAATAATATTATTGCCGTAGGAAAACATTTTCCAGGCCATGGCGATACAGATAAAGATTCACATAAAGCCCTGCCTGTAATAAGTCATTCATGGGAAAGATTAGACACACTTGAGCTATATCCTTTTAAAGAACTGATTAAAAGAGGAATAGGAGGAATAATGCTCGGACATCTCTATATCCCTGCACTCGATACAACACAAAATACACCATCTTCTCTTTCGCGAAGTGTAGTTTCCGACCTTTTAAAAGACGAGCTTGGTTTTGATGGATTGACTTTTACCGATGCAATGACAATGGATGGTATAGCCAAATATTATAATCCGGGAGAAGCGGAAACAAACGCACTTCGCGCAGGGAATGATATTATAGTTATGCCTTCAGATATACAAAAAACATTTAAAAAAATTAAGGAAGCAATTAACAAAGGCGAAATATCACAAAATGAAATTGACAGGCATTGTAAAAAAATTCTGAATGCCAAATATTGGGCGGGTCTAAATAAATATAAGCCGGTTGATACTAAAAACATTAAAAAAGACATTAATACACCATTATCAGAAGTATTAAACAGAAAATTAATAGAATCGTCATTTACCCTTATTAAAAACGATAGTAATATTGTCCCTTTCGATAATCTTGAAAAGGTCAAAATAGCAGTAGTTAATATTAATAACGGGGAACCTGATATTTTCACTGAAACACTTAATCTGTATGGCCGGCAGGATAGATTCTCACTCCCGCGAAATATATCGGATAACAGATTTATAGCTATTAAAAATACTCTGGCAGGATATGACCTTGTAATCATTAGTATTTACAGTCAGAAAAGAGCTTCATACGGCGATTTTGATATTCCTATGAATGTATTCTCTTTTATTGATAGTCTTGCTTATCACACAAAGATTGTGCTGTGTGTTTTTGCTAATCCGTATTGTCTCAGATTTCTTCAAAATATTACTAATATTCCGGTTATACTGATGGCTTATGAAGATACTGAGCTTCATCGGAATTTAGCGGCACAATTACTTTATGGCGGAATTGCTGTGAATGGTAAATGCCCTGTTACTATTTGCAAACAAATTCCAAAATGCGCCGGTATTTCTGTTGCTCAGCCCGTTAGATTAAAATATTCCATTCCTGAAGAGTTGGGAATAAATTCAGAAGACTTAACTGCTATTGACTCAATAGTAATTGATGCGATTAATGAAAAAGCTATGCCCGGCTGCCAAATTCTGGTTGCCGGAAATGGAACTGTATTTTACTATAAATCATTTGGTTATCACACATACAATAAAACTGTGCCTGTTAAGAATACCGATATGTATGATCTCGCTTCTGTTACCAAGATTGTAGCAACCATGCCGGCATTAATGCGTCTATATGAAGAAAAGAAATTCGATTTGAATGCCAAAATTACCAAATATATGCCAGAGCTTGAAAATTTCAATAAAAAGGAACTGAAAATTAAAGATATTCTTACACATCAGGCACAACTAACCCCTTGGATTCCTTTTTGGATAAAGACAGTCAGTGATAGCTCAATATATAATACTATTTATAGTAAAACTTTAAGTGAAAAGTACAGTATAAAAGTTGCTGAGAATTTATATATTATCAAAGAATACAAGGATTCGATTTATGCACGTATTGTGGAATCGAATTTATTGAAAAAGAAAGAATATAAATATAGTGATATTGGTTTTTACTGGTTTCAAAAAATAATTGAAAATATTACAGGTGAATGTCTTGAAAAATATGTATCTGAGAATTTTTATAAACCATTAGGTATGATTTCTTTAGGTTACAAACCTTTAGAGCGGTTCGGGAAAAGTAGTATTGTACCTACTGAGGATGATAAAAAATTCAGAATGCAGTTATTGCAAGGTTATGTGCATGATCCTGGAGCTGCAATGTTGGGTGGTGTTGCCGGTCATGCCGGAGTTTTTGCAAATGCTAACGATATTGCCAAAATAATGCAAATGTACCTTCAAAACGGCGAATATGGCGGGAAACGATATTTTCAGAAAAAGAAAATCGCCGGGGTTTAGGTTTTGATAAACCGGAAATGGATTATAAAAAAGAGGGACCCACTTGCAAATGTATATCCAGGAAAAGTTTTGGGCATACAGGTTATACCGGTACTATTGCATGGGCTGATCCTGATAAGCAAATAATCTTTATATTTCTTTCAAACAGAATTCAGCCGGATGAAGAAAACAAAAAGCTGATAAAAATGGAGGTCAGGGGAAAGATTATGGAAGGTGTATATGAAGCAATTAAATAAAACAATTTGAGAAATAACAAGAATGATTAACCAGGATTTACAGGATTAACCGCCACTGAATCGTGATTACCTCGATACGTCTTTGCAACGCAGACACTCAGCAACCACGTATTCGCGGTTATCGAGTGATTGCTTCTGCAATCGTATCGAGATAATCGCATTATCAAAAAATTTAATTACTTTTGTAAAAAAATAAAAATTGAAACGATTTTTTATAATAACACAAATATTAATTTGTCTGTTTATCAATATTTATGGACAAAACTCCAAGCTCGACTCTTTATGGAAAGAGTATAAGAAGGCAAAACACGACACTAGACGCATCAAATTATTTCTTGACATCGGTGATGTTTATGAATACCAAGCGTCTGATACTGCCCTCATTTATTACCAAAAAGCTCTTGATTTGACGGATAAAAATTTAGCGTCCCCACCCACCACTCTTCCTCAAACGGTGGACGCCTTTGCTTTGCTTAAAGCTAATTCTCTGCGCTATATCGGCATCGTTCACGCTTCCCAAGACAACTACGACAAAGCCATAGAATATTATCTTAAATCCTTAAAAATAGACGAAGAACTACAGGATAAGAACGGCATAGTTGCATGCTATATCAATATTGGCTCTCTTAATACCACTCTCGCCGATTCGGCTGCTTTATCCGAAAGACAAAGATTGAATTACCTGAATATTGCCGTTGAATATGCTTCCAAAGGTATTGAATTAACGCAGAAAATAGAAGCTATGCCACGTGAAAATGAAGCCGCTAATACACTTATGAACGCATACATATTTTGTTAATTCAGATGTAAATTATGAACTCTCTGATAAAAATATTTATATTTCAAATTGCATTGCTCCTGTTGCCATTTTGTGGAAAATCGGGCGTAATTTCCGATAGTCTTTTTCACGCAATAGAATCTGCCAAAGAAGATACACATAAGGTCAGGTTGCTTATTATAGCAGCAAAAAATTTGCTCAACAGCAAACCTGCCTATGCATTGAATTACTTAAATGAAGCACTGTCGCTTTCAAAGAAATTAAACTATGAACGTGGCATTTCAACTGCATATAATGATATGGGGCTGATTTATACTAATCTGGGTAAAATAGAAGATGCAATTCAACAATATAAAAAGCTTTTAACTATTGACAGCATATCAGGGAATAAATCCGATATGGCACGCACACTGAATAATATTGCACTTATATATCATAATCAGAATAATGTCCTTATAGCCATCAAATACTTAAAAAGAAGTCTTAAAATCCAGGAAGAGGTAAATGATATAAAAGAAATCGCAAACTATTCATATAATCTTGGTGCCTTGTATTATAAAGCTGGCATTTTAGATACGGCTCTTGAATATTATCAGAGAACTATGTTAATCTGTGAAAAAAACGGTGAAGACAGGGGTTTGGCTTATGCTATCAATAGCATAGGTATTATTTATTCTGACCGGGGCGAACAGGAAAAGGCACTTGAATATTATAACAGGGCGGTTGAATTAAGCGAAAAATCGGGAGATATGACAAATATGGCAGCGACTTTACATAATATCGGAAATTTATATATGGACAAAAAAGAATATAAAAAAGCACTCTCATACTGCCTTAAAGCGAAATACAAACAAAATACGAAACCGAAAAAAAAGAATCGGAGATAAAATCACTGATAAAGGATAAAACTGTAAAAGAAAAGCAGATAAAACGTCAAATTATCATACGAAATACCTTGTTAATTACCTTTGGGATATTTATTATCATTACAGCTTACATTTTTATCAGATACAGAAACAGGAAGCTCAGCCAGAAGAAAATAGCGGAACAGAAGCAAAAATATGTCACATCATCTCTTTCGGAAGCACAAAAAGAAGCCATGGCAAAGGATGTAATACGAATATTAGAGGAAAAACGGCTATATATTGACAGCAATCTTACACTTGATACACTTGCTATTCAAGTCAATACTAACAAGCACTATTTATCGCAGGTAATCAATGAACAAATTAAAAAGAACTTCTATACATTTCTGAACGAATACCGTGTAAAAGAAACCCAAAAATTACTCCTTGAGCCAGAATATGAAAACGTTACAATCGAAGGTATAGGAAATCTTGTCGGCTTTAAATCAAAATCAAGCTTTAATACGGCTTTTAAAAAGATTACAGGAATGACTCCATCGGAATTTCAGAAAAAAGGAGCTATCTGAACCATTTTTCAAGCACAGGCGGTTTAAAATTTTCCATTTGATTTAGCAAATTAACAGGGTCATCAGTATTAATAATCATCTTGAAATATTTTTCTTTAAGAAATTGTTCTTTAACCATTGTTTCAAGAAACAGAATAAGATTGTTGAAATAATTATTAATATTAAGTATTCCGATTGACTTGGAATGCCTTCCCAACTGAAGCAATGTAAGCATTTCGAATAGTTCGTCTATTGTGCCGAAGCCACCCGGTAAAGCAATAAAAGCATCGGCAATTTCAAGTATTTTTTGTTTCCTTTCCTGCATGGTTTTTACAACTATAAGTTGACTTTTTTCGTGTGCTATTTCTTTGTGAACCAGGAATTCAGGAATTACACCAACAACCTCTCCCCCGTTTTCAAGCACACTGTCGGCAAGCACTCCCATCAGACCGACCTTTCCGCCTCCGAAGATTACTTTTTTATTGCGTTCAGCAAGAAGTTTCCCCAGATGAGCTGTCAAATCCCGATAAGCTGAATTATTACCTGTGGCTGAACCGCAAAAGATGCTAATATTATTTATCATCGCTGTTATTGTTCAGTTTTCATGTTATCATAGTTTAATCCCCATCACACAAACATCATCTGTCTGCTCATTATCGCCTTATGAGCTCTGAAATCAGTGTCTTAGAAGTCTTTTTCCTCGTCGTAAATAATCAAAAAAGTTTTTATTGAAATGTTTTTTATTTTTTCCGTTTGTTCTATAACTTCTTCTGGATATTTAATTGAATTTTTAATAAAAACAAGATATATACATTGTTTTAAACCCAGACTATTACAATAATATGCAAGCCGTTCTTTGCCATCAGTAAACTGTGATAAACTATAGTATTTTTTTGCTTCAATTAAAAATTCATTGTTTTTAATATTAATGAGCAAATCACTTTTCCCAAGTCCTGTATCGGTCTCACGGTATGTTTTTCCTTTGGTTTCCTGCACAAAAGCCTGTATATATGTTTCAAAACTGTATAAAAGAGCAGCTTCTTTAATAGATTTAAAATTTCCTTTTTTGTCTTTTTCTCTGAATGGTCTAAAACTTCTACGTTTTACGTATTCTTTATAGTTGTCTATAAATTTATCTATATTCAAATTTCCTTTTTTGTCAAAA
>JACQWN010000582.1 GCA_016209245.1 Bacteroidia bacterium | reverse complement strand
GTTCTATATGATTTCATGTGGATATTTAATTTTTTTAACCCCAACCCCTTAATAAGGGGCTATAACTGCGTATTACTTTTTTGTTGAAATTGTGCTTTTATTTGCTTTAAAACTCCTGTAAGATTCTCAAGTACCTCTTTGTTTTCAAATATCTATTAAGCATACATTCAAGCACTGCTCTGTTATAGCCCCTTTTTTAAGGGGTTGGGGTTGATATATTTTACCCACTCGTTTTCATATAGAACCTAAATTTAGATATTAATATATGAATTTTTCAAATCAAAAAGTCGCTCTTAACTGAATGCCGCCAGTATGAACGGCTGATGCCCCCTGTGAAATTCTGCCGGTATAATTCAAATTTATTTCCAAGCTGTTTGTCAAATTTTTTAAAACCATTAAAGTCCACACACTGTTATTGCCCGGTTGCAAGCTCTGAAGCATTTCATAACTTACCGGTGTATTGCCGCTGCCATTATAAGCAATTTTTATATAATCTATTCTTAAGCTGATAGTTGCAAGAGCAGAGGAGTTATATCTGAATTCAGTCCCTAATTGATGCTGAAACGCTCTTTCACTTCCAAGAATATTATTTTTTCCAGTATAAGTATATATCAGCCCGATACGGTAATTCTGCCCCGGTTGAAAATTAATATTCGTTTCATCTGAATAATAGTTTATTTTATAATTATTTGTAGTAAAATATTCTGACTGATAGGATTTTATCCCCCTGTTAAAATTATTGATTAACGTCAGGCATTTTATAATGTTCCATCTGAGCCGGGAGCCGTGAAATTCATGAATTCTGGTATCCACACCGTTTATCAGGAGAATTTTATTAATATTATCACTATAAATATAGTCTATTCCGGCAACGGGGGAATTACGGTTAAACGATAAGGTGTTCCTAAATGAAGAACCAAGGCTTACCAAATTGCTGTCGCTGACTAGTAAGGAAAACGGATTTGCTCCTTTAAGAAGAGCATCTTCAGTATTTTTTCTGCTGATACGGTATGCAAGCTGGTCGGAAAAACGTGCAATCAGCTTTCTAATCCCTTTTTTGCTTCCCCACAGCCGGTCAGCCCTTATATTGAACGATTGATTAAATTGTGTGGCATAGATTTTTAAATAATTTTCAGAAGGAATGAAAACTCTGACATAACAAGCCTTATGCTGAAGATTAGCAATTTCGAATTCATTCAGTTCCTTAATATTATTATCATTATAATCTATCCATTCATATACACCTTGACCCTCTGTAACCATAACATATACAAATTCCTTCGCCAATTCAAGCCCCGAGCCGATTTCATAAAAAGAAGCCACACTTATAAGCCCCCTGACAATTTTAATTTCATGCTCTATTCTTCCTGTAACGGTATTTTCAGGTTTATTGTCAGAAAGGGCTGTATCTTTTATAGTCAGCATCCTGTAGTTAAATGTTGTCTGTAATGTATGATTGGAATTTTTAAGCAACTGTAATCCGGCATTTATGTTTTGCCCAAGAGAACTATATTTTAAAGTATTATTTCCAGGAAGAAAATCTTTCCTGTTTGAATACGATGCGGTTAATTTCCTTTTAGCAGTGTCGCTGTTATTAATAAATATTTCCCAAAGTGTAAATGAATTGCTGTTTTGTAAAAGACTATCGGAATTTATTAAACGCCAACGGTTATCTTCCTGTTCTTCCTTTATTCCAGCGGTCAGAAATGAAAAATTTTTCGAAAGAGAAGCTTTATGCCGTAAAAATGTAGTAGTATGTGATGTATCATACGAATTAAGCAAACTTCCGGAAAATAACAGTGAAATTCCACGATAATCCCCTTTAAGATTAATGCCGTTTTTTATGGCATGAAATCCGCTTGCCCGGTTCATATAATCTGCATCGTAACGGAGCTTTCCTATTTTCAGGTGTGATATATCTATGTTCATATTAAGTAATTGCTCGGTGCTGTTCCGGCTGATTCCCGAAAGATTCCAGTCACGCTCAAATTCAGGGCTTCTGAAACGTTCAACCGGGTCAAAATATTGAGCAATGTGCTGCCCTTTGATACCGGCTGCGATACGAAAAGCCGTATCTTTAACAGGAATTGACTGCATTACACCAAACTTTAATGCATAACCGACGTCATCATTACGATTATAAGGAGAAAACGTATTCAAATCGTTATTAGTTAACCCTGTCTCAAAATCAAATGATGTTGTTCGTGTAAGGCGGATATTCCCTCCTGCTGCAAGCATTTGTTTTTTCTTGGGTGTAACAAGCAATATCACTGGTTCGTAACTTCCCTGCAAGACATTATTTACCGGTGGAAGCCATTTATACACACGTCCATTTGCCGAAGCTGTAACCGGCTCATAATTTCCATGATTTTTCCCCATATATGAAAAACCTAATTTGTAATGAGCATTTCCGGAATCGGTTGAATAAATAAAAATACTATCAAAATATGTGCTGTCGGAAAGCAGGGTGTCGGTCATCCTGTATAAAATCAAATCGTTTGAAAAGGTTGTATCATTAATATTTTGTACTACAGCTAGTTGTAATGAATCGCCGATTAATGCAAGCTTATGTTTCTGCTCATCGGTCAACTGTTGATTGATTGGCTGGTTTTTACTGTCCTGTTCTGAATATATATTGAACCAGAATTTTGACTTGTCGGTAATAAATTCATTGCTGTTAAAAACCATAAACCTGGCATAATTTCTTTCCGAGTATTCAAATTCTACAATTATTCTTTTATCTTTGGTAACCGGCTGATGTGGCGTAAACGTAAGCTCGGCGGTATTATAATCTATTACATAATCGTTCTCCTGACCGCGCTGAAGCAGATGCCCGTCAATATACACTTTTTCGGAACCGGCTAAAATAATTATGAATATTTCATTGTTTGCGCCTTTAAGCTTGTAAGGCCCCTGATTTCCTTCCTGTCCGTTGAAAAGATACCTGCAATATTTTCCCTTTGCTATAGCCCCGCTGCCTGTAATATTCAATTTTTTTGATTTATTCCTGCTTACCGGCGCCGAAGTTGTAAACCATCCACCCTGCGCCTTTTTATTAAGACACATAAATTGACCCGCCGGCTTTGTAATTTCTATATCACCGGCGATTAACTTAATTCTATTATTATATAATTGTATAAAAACTTTATCAAATTCCTGGATTTGTTGTGAATTACCATCAGGTTGGAGCGGAATGTTATTGTCAGTAATTGCAGCCATAACATTCAGATTATCACTAATTTTCCCTGACAACTGAAGATTCAGGTTAGAGCTGACCGTTAAATCCTGGGCATTCCCGAAAGTAAAACCTCTTGAAATGCTTCCCCGCTTGTCGAGCTCATCTCTTTCAAAAAATTTAGCATAATCGCTAACCGGATGATAGGGCTTTTGTCGTTCCTTATTATATATAGAAATTTTTAAATAATCTTTATGAAAATATTCTTTATAAAGATTAAAAGGAAACACACGGTAGGTTATTTTAACCGGCTTTGAAATCGCTTTGCTGACAGGAATTATATGGCTTTTTGCATAATCAATTATAAATAATGAATCGCTGTAACTGACACCGGCGCTGTCGAGAATTGATATTGAACCCGGAATAATGCTTAAAGTATCTATTTGTATGGTATCTGCTAATGACGTAAGCTCCAGTGTACGGATATTGCTGAACATTTGAGCATAGGCACAATGAACGGCCTGAGATAATAATATGTATAATAATATTTTCTTCATTCAAAGTCCGTCAAATACTAATCAAAAGTATATATTTTTCGATATAAAAAAAATTTTGATACTGTTCGGGGTACCTGTCAAGG